>DXXH01000008.1:0-24600 GCA_019416395.1 Clostridiales bacterium | reverse complement strand
ACGGCGGGAATCATAGGGGCTCCCATGGTCATGGTAGTGGCCCTGACCGCCATTGCGGGATACGCCGTGCCCCGGCTGTATGAACCACTTTCCCTGTTGCGGCTGGCCTTTTTGCTCATCGGCAATTTTTTGGGAATTTGGGGAGTAATGGCAGGCTTGGTGTTCTTGTTGATGGATTTGTGCGGGGCGGAGAGTTTTGGCGTGCCGCTGTTGTCGCCAGTATCTCCCTATAAAGGGCGTCTGGTGTTCCGGGATGTATTTTTCCGGGCGGGCTGGAAACGGCTTTCCCGTTGGGACGCCAAGGTTCAGGATATGCCTGGAAGCCGGGAACGTTGAAAGGAGGAGTTTTGTGGAGCGTGGTCATACCATCAGCGCGGCGCAGTTTTTCAGCATGATGTTTGTATCCCGGATCACTATTACGATTGCGCTAAACGCCCAGTACGCCGCTGGCGAAAGCCTGTTGGACGGAATCCTTTCCTACTTGTTGGCAATGGCGGCAGGTTTTTTGATCGCTCTTCCCGTGTGGCTGATTCATTGGCGAAATCCCAGCCAGTCCGTGGGAGAGGAAGCTGTGCGGATTTTTGGCGCCTGGGGAAAAGTGATTCCGCTGTGTTATATTCTTTACTTTTTGGTGATGAACGGTGTGTCGTTGGCGTTGTTTCAACTGTTCCTGTTGGACAATGTGAATCCAGATTTTCCAGCCTTCCTGATCTTGGCGGTGCTGGTTGTGGTGGCGGTTTACGGGGCCTGGAGAGGTCTGGAAACTATTGCCAGAACCTCGGCCTGTGTGCTGGTGTTGCTGCTGCTGGGTACGGGGCTGGTGTTTTTTCTGGTGGCGCGGCGGTTTGATCCGGAAAATCTGGAACCTTTGCTGGCTGGAGGAGTGTCCCAACTGTTTCAGGGAGCGGCGTTGTTTTTGTCACGGACTTCGCTGTTTGCGGAAATGGCGGTGTTACTACCCTTTGTAAAAGGCAGGGCGGGCTTGGGATTCGCCCTTTGGGCAGGGAGTACAAGCCTGTTTGTTGGAGTGTTGATTTTCCTGATCGCGGGTTGCTTAGGCCAATATGCCTATACCCAAAATTTTCCCGTGTATGCTTTGGCGTCCATCACGGAAATTTCTTCGATGCAGCGTTTGGACGCCGTATTCACCGGGGTATGGATGATGGGGTTGATTGTTCAAACGGCCTGTGGGCTGTATGCCTGCCGGGTGTGCGCAGCTTCGCTGGTGGAGCGTCCGAAAGCAAAGAAAATTGTCATTCCCGTGGGAGTGGCAATCGTAGGATTGGCGGCAGCCATTGCCTCTTCCTATAAATTACAGACCGTATTTATGGACACACGGGTATGGCTCTTACTAACAGGGGCAACAGCGGTGGTGCTTCCCCTGATTTTATGGGGAGTGGGGACGATCCTTCACAAAGGGGGGATCCAGTCGTGAGAACCATTCGTTGGGCGTTTTTTGGGGCTGCGGTTTTGCTGTGTGTCATGTTATCCGGATGTGGGTATCGGGAACTTCACCAGAGGATCTTGATCCAAGGGATCGGAGTGGACCGCACAGCTACAGGCTATGAAGTGACAGTGCGGGCGGCCAGTTCCCAGGAAGAACGGGGAGATGAGCTGTACACCTGTGAAGGTGCGTCCGTACTGGAAGCCTTGAGCAGTCTTTCTCTCTCTACAGGACGGGAACCATTCTATTCACACAATTATCTGGTAGTGTTTGGCAGGTCTTGCGGGGAAGAGGGATTGGACCAGTCCATGGACTTTTTTATCCGCTATTACAATACCCGGCCGGCGGTGCAAATGTATTTGGCCTCTAACACAGCAAAGGAAATCTTATCCGCCGAAACGGGAAATCAGTTCGTACCCATGGACGAGCTGCAAAACCTGGGGCAATCTGGGGAGTACAATGGGAAAGCTGTGGCAGTGGATTTTCTGGATTTTGTCAACGGAGCCCGGCGTCCGGGATCTTCTCCGGTTTTGCCGGTAATCAGTGTAGAAGATAATGGAGTGCAGATCGTTGGAACAGCTTATTTTCAGCAGTATAAATTAGCTGGTTTTCTAGACCTTGAGCAGACGCGGGGATATCTGGCAGCAAAGGGAAAATTAAAAAGCGGCGAGTTGGTTGTTTCTGGGGAAGATTTTGGGACAGTAACATTGACAATCGCCAAAGGAAGTGGAAACCGTGAAGTAACTTTCCGGAGGGACATTCCTGTTTTTCGGACAGTATATCAAGTAACGGCAGATGTCAGCGCTATTTCCGGAGAACAGGGAGAACTGGATGAAGATTTTTATAGCCAGGTCGAAAAAGAGGTTTCCTTGCTGTTGCAAGAAGAAATCCAATCCGCGTTAAACCAAGGATTGTTGGAAGATGAGTGCGACATTTTTGGGTTCGGAAATTTGCTGTCCCAGCGCGATTCCCGGGTCTGGGAATCGCTTGAAAACAGTTGGAAAACCGCAATGACACAGTGTCAGTATGAGATCCAGGTAGATGCAACCGTGCTCCGCATGGAACAAGGGGGACTGGGTTCTGAATAAAAAATGGGGCGCTCTCTCGGTGAGAACGCCCCGTTTTTTATATGGCTAAATGAATGTTGTAGTGCAGTAGCCACGCGTTGACCTGCAGTAAATAAGCCAACAACTGTGGGCCTGCCATAAGCTGGCCAAACCAGGGTTTGCCATAATCAAAGGACTGGGAAAGCAAGCCTGTGACCGTTTCTTCGGACAACAATTTGTGAAGAGGCTGGGCGCTGTCCCGCAAGACGTGGGCCAGTCTGTCTTTCAAGATCGCTTCATATCCGGGATTGTGAGTTTTGGGATAAGGACTCTTTTTACGGTGAAGAATTTCACTGGGAAGCAACCCTTCTGCCGCATCCCGCAGCAGCGCTTTTGGTTCCCCGTTGTGGCATTTCATCTCCCAAGGGGTGTTGAATACGTATTGGGCAATGCGGTGATCCGCGTAAGGAACCCGGACCTCCAAACCGCTCCACATACTGCACCGATCTTTTCTGTCCAGTAAAGTGGACATAAACCAGTGAATATTCAGGTAGCTGATCTGACGCATGCGAATCTCTTCTGCTGTTTCCCCAGGAAGTGTGGGAACCGCTGCTAAACTCTCTTCCAGCCGCTGGCCCACATACTCTTCCATGTGAAGGGCTTCCCGCAATTCCGGCTTTAACAATCCGCCACGCAAGTCCAGATTATTGGACCATGGAAAATGCTTTCCATCAAACATTTCCCGGCGGTGAAACCAGGGGTACCCACCGAAAATTTCGTCCGCACATTCCCCGCAAAGAGCCACGGTATGGTATTTTTTCACGGATTTGCAGAAATACAGCAGGGAGCCGTCCACATCGGCCATGCCAGGTAAATCCTTGGCGATGACAGCTTCGTCCAGGGAGTCAGCCAGGGCTTGATTCCCGCAAAGCAATGTAGTATGGTCTGTCCGTAAAATCTCACTCACCCGCTGCGCCCATGCTTGATCCCGGTCCGGCTGAAAAGAAGAGGGGGTAAAATATTCCTCGTTGCCCTCAAACTCAAAGGAATAGGTGGAAAGCTTGCTTCCTCGTTCTTTTAGCCGGTGGGCTGCAATGGCGGTCACCACGCTGGAGTCCAATCCACCGGACAGGAATGTGCACAGCGGTACGTCAGAAATCAGCTGCCGTTCCACTGTGTCCAGGAGAAGCTCCCGCACATTGGCGACAGTTTCCTCGTAGGACTCCTCATGAGGCAGAGCTTCCAAATCAAAATAGCGGAGCTCCCGGAACCCTAGCTGGTCGAAGATAGCCAAATGGCCGGGTTTTACTTCCCGAATTCCCTCAAACACGCCGCATCCGGCAGTGCGTGCCGGGCCGAGTCCGAAAATTTCACACAAGCCTTCCCGTCCCACTACCGGATTTACTCCAGGCAATTCGAACAACGCCTTGATTTCCGAGCCAAAAGCCAGCCGCCCGTTTTGCAGGGTATAGAACAGGGGCTTTACCCCAAACCTGTCCCTACACAGGAACGTGCGGCGGTTCACAGGATCGTCCACCGCGAAGGCAAAAATCCCATTGAGCTTTTGGGCGCAGTCTGGGCCGTAGCAGAGATAGGCAGCCAACACCACTTCCGTATCGCAGTTGGTTTGAAAGGTGAACCCACGGCTTTCCAGCTGGGAACGAAGCTCTGGGGCATTGTAAATTTCCCCATTGTAGGCAATGGTGACCTGTTTGCCTTGGTAGGAAAGCGTCATCGGCTGACGGCCGTGTTCCGGGTCGATCACTGCCAAGCGGGCATGGGCCAAGGCACAATTTTCGGACAGATGGGCCCCCTGGTCGTCAGGGCCCCGGTGGGCGATGCGGCGGGCCATACGCCGAGCCAAGTCAAGCCAGTGCTGGGGAGAACCGCCAAGCCCTTCCTGATAATCGGAAAATCCCGCGAAACCACACATACAAAAAACCCCTTCCATAAGTACAGTTAGTACAGTATATGCAAGGGGAGGGTGATGGGAAACTTTATTTTTCTTTTGGGATCCTGGTAAAATATTCTGTCTCGTTCTCGTGGTGGATCTTGGCCCCGTTCTTCATCTGAACTTTCAAAGATGCAGGATTGTCCTTATCCACAGAGAAGTAAATTTCTTCCTCTGGAATCAGCTTTCGGGCTTTTTCCAGAACGAGGGCCAGTCCGACAGAGGCGTAACCGCGCCCCCGGTATTCTTTGCGAATGCCGTATCCAATGTGGCCTGCCCCATTGCGCAGGGCGTCGTTAAGGTAATGGCGCAGGTTGAAAATACCCACGTAGTTCCCTTGGTCGTCTTCCAGAATGTAAACGGTATCGGGCACATATCCTTCCGGCAGGCCCACGCCTCGGGAATGCTCTTCCCGGGATTGGACATAAGCGGTGAATTGCTCGAAGGTTTGGCCAAAGGCGGTGTTTACAAATCCTGTTTCTTGTTCGGGAAAACTCATCTGCAAGTCATACGCCTTGGGCAGATCGGCTTCCCACAGTGGAATCAAACGCATGAAACCCCTTCTTTCCCGGAAAATTTTCTTTCTAGGATAGCACAGAGCAGGGACAAAGGCAAGAAAAAATTGAACTACCGTACCCAAAGCACCGGGAAGTCATTCGCAGTTGCTCTTTTTCAGGATTTCCTGTATAATAACAAGGATTATGAGCAACTAAACCTTTGGAAATACAGGTGCGGCGTTATGGCAATCTTGACAGTAAACAATATCCAGCAAAGCTTTGGAGAGGAAGTGATTCTCCAGAACATCACCTTTGAAATGCAGAAAGGTGAACGGATCGGTTTGGTGGGGGTCAATGGCAGTGGGAAAACCACCTTGTTTAAAGTCCTCACAGGGGAATATACACCGGATACCGGATCGGTGGTGTATTCCAAGGAAACAGTGCTGGGGTACATGGAGCAGCATGTTTGCCGGGACTTTCACAAGACTGCCTTGGAAGAGGTGATGACTGTTTTCGCTCCGTTGCTGCGTATGGAGCGGGAATTGGAAGATCTGGCCTCGCTGCTTTCGGCTCACCCCGCTCAGGAAGAGATGGAACGGTTGATTCTCCGTCAGACGGAACTGAATGAGCGTTTTGTGGACGGCGGCGGCCTCACCTGCCGTTCCCGGGCCAGAAGCGCCCTGTTGGGGCTGGGATTTACCGAGGAACAGCTCCAAAATAAGGTGGGCGTGCTCTCCGGTGGGCAGAAGGCCAAATTACAGCTGGCGAAGATGCTGCTGGGTGGGGCGAACTTGCTGCTTTTGGACGAGCCTACCAACCATCTGGACATTCAGGCGGTGGAGTGGCTGGAAGATTTTCTCCGGGGCTATAACGGGGCCTATATTGTTATTTCCCACGACCGGTATTTCCTGGATAAGGTGACAGAGCGCACTTTGGAAATGGAAGGAAAAACGCTCACCTCTTATAAGGGAAATTACAGCCGGTATTTGGAATTGCGGGCAGAGCATCGCCTGGCCATGCAGCGGGTGTACGAAAACACCCAGAAAGAGATTTCCCGGATCGAGGGGATCATCGAGCAGCAGCGCCGCTGGAACCAGGAGCGCAACTACGTGACCATCGCCAGCAAGCAGAAGGCGATCGACCGGCTGGAAGCCACCTTGGAACGTCCCGAAGACGAGCCGGAGTCCATTCGGTTCCAGTTCAAGGCCAGCCGCCGTGGCGGCAATGACGTGCTGACTGCCCAGGATCTTTCCCTGTCCTTTGGGGGACCGGTGCTGTTCGAGCATGTGAATTTGGAGATCAAGCACGGGGAAAAGGTATTTCTGATTGGCCCCAATGGGTGTGGAAAAACGTCCCTGTTTAAGATCCTGTTGGGCCAGTATACCCCGGATTCGGGCGTTGTGCGCCTTGGTTCCGCCATTGACGTGGGGTATTATGAGCAGTCCCAGCTGAGTCTGCACGATGAGAAAACAGTGATCGACGAGATCTGGGACCTTCACCCCCAGATGACCCAAACGGAAGTCCGGTCCGCCTTGGCAGTGTTTCTGTTTAAAGGAGAGGACGTGTTCAAACCGGTGGGGGCCCTTTCCGGCGGAGAGCGAGCCAGAGTGCTGTTGTTGAAGCTGATGCTGTCCAAAGCCAACTTCCTTTTGCTGGACGAACCTACCAACCATTTGGATATCGGCTCCTGTGAAGCATTGGAAGATGCCCTTTCCGGATATGACGGCACATTGTTCGTGGTGTCCCATGACCGGTACCTTATCAATAAATTGGCGGATAAAGTCTATGTCCTGGGGAAAGAAGGGGCCAAGCTTTATTTGGGCAATTACGACAGTTATGTGGAACAGCGCGACAAAGAGCAGGCCGTGGTAGAAGAACAACGGCCGGAGCCGAAAGTCAATTTGTATAAGCTGCGGAAAGAGCGGGAAGCCAATCTGCGGAAGAAACGGTCAGCGCTTTCCAGGTTGGAGAGCCAAATCGAGGAAAATGACACCCAGGTAAAAACCTTGGAGAAACAGTTGGAAGATCCGGAATTCGCAGCGGATTACGAAGCGGTGGTGGCAGCGTCCCAGGAGATCAGCCAGCTCCACCAGCAGGCGGAAGAGTTGCTTTTGGAATGGACCCAGCTTTCCGAGGAGCTGGAAGCCTTGGAAGGGGGCGATGGGGAATGAAAGCGAGAATCATTACCTTGGGCTGCAAAGTGAACCAATATGAGTCGGAAGCCATGCTGGAAGCTTTGTTGAACGGGGGATTTCAAGAGGCCGGTCCCGGAGAGGAAGCCGATCTTGTGGTGGTCAATTCCTGCACGGTGACGGCGACCAGCGACCAAAAGGTGCGGCAAACACTGCGCCGGGCCAAAAAGGAGAATCCGGGAGCGGTGACAGTGCTTACCGGGTGTATGCCCCAGGCGTTCCCGGAAGAAGCGGCGGCGCTGCTGGAAGCGGACGTGGTTCTGGGAAATGCCCGCCGGCGGGATTTGCTTCCTCGGGTGTTGGAGTATTTGTCTTCCAAGCAGCGGATCGTGGATATTGCCCCCCATGAGACGGGGGAACAGTTCGAGCCTATGGCGGTTTCCGCGTTCCATGGCAGGACCCGGGCGTTTTTGAAGATAGAGGACGGCTGTGACCGTTTCTGTTCCTACTGCATCATTCCCTATGCCAGAGGCAGGGTGCGCTCCAAACCATTAGAGGATTTGCGGGCCGAAGTGGCTGCGCTGGGGGAACAGGGATATGGGGAAGTGGTGCTGACCGGGATCAATTTGCCCGCTTACGGCAAAGAACTGGGCCTTCATTTGTGTGACGCCGTGGAAGCGGCCTGTCAGGCCCAGGGGATCCGCAGGGTGCGCCTAGGCTCTTTGGAGCCGGAACAGCTTACGGAAGACGTGATTGCCCGTATGGCCAAAGAAGAAAAGCTTTGCCCCCAGTTCCATCTGTCCTTGCAAAGTGGCTGTGACGAAACACTTCGCCGTATGAACCGCCACTACACCACTGAGGAGTACCGGCAGATCGTTGGAAATCTCCGGAAAGCTTTTCCCAACTGTGCCATTACCACGGATATCATGGTGGGGTTTGCCGGAGAAACAGAGGAAGAGTTTGAAGCTTCCCTGGCGTTTGCGGAAGAGATCGCCTTTGCCAAGGTCCACGTTTTTGCCTATTCCAGACGGCCTGGCACCCGGGCCTATGACGCCCCGGGGCAGGTGTCCAATAAGGTGAAGGAAGAGCGGAGTCACCGCATGATCCAGCTTACCAAAAAGACCCAGCAAGCGTTTCTCCGGGACCAGGTAGGCCGGGTAGAGGGAGTGCTGTTTGAGCAGGCCAAGGAGCAAGGGGTCTGGGAAGGATATACCCCCAACTATACCCATGTTCTGGTGCCCTCAGGGAAAAATTTGGCGGGGCAGCTTTTGCAGGTAGAGCTTCTGGAAGTCCAAGGGGAAAGTTGTGTGGGCAAGATTATTTCCCAGTGATATGACAGAATTTTACAGAAAATTCTTGTGTTTTTTACAGAAATATGGCATGATAATCTAAAATCAACTGTTTTGGGAAGGACGGATTTTCATGTCAACGGACACAAAAGCCTTGTCCAAAAGATTCACGAAGACGGAGAAAAGCTGGATTCTCTACGATTGGGCCAACTCGGTATACGCCACCAACATTATGGCGGTAATATTTCCCATTTATTTTGGAAATGTGTGCGCCCAAAGCGGAGCGGATAACCTGGTGCTTTGGTCCTATGGAACGTCTGTGGCCACGTTTTTGGTGGCGATTCTGGCGCCGGTGTTGGGAGCCCTAGGGGATCACAAGGGCCATAAGAAGAGGCTGTTTGTGGCTTGCCTTGTTTTGGGCGTGGCGTTTACCTTGTTCAGTGCCTTTGTGGACGATTACCGGCTGCTTTTGGTGGGCTATGTGGTGTCCCACATTGGTTTTTCCGGATCCTGCCTGTTTTACGATGCCTTCCTCACCGACGTGACCACCCAGGAGCGTATGGACCGGGTGTCCGCCTGGGGTTACGCCATGGGATACATAGGGGGAAGTACCATTCCTTTCATCATTTCCATCGTTCTTTTGGTTGTGTTGGGTATGGATAATCCGTTGGCGTTTAAGCTGGTGATTGTTCTCACCAGTGTGTGGTGGCTGCTTTTCAGTATTCCGATTTTGAAGAATGTCCACCAGATTCACTATGTAGAGGCGAAAAAAGGATTGTTGCGCTCCACCGCTCACAATCTGTGGAATACGGCCAAGGATATTTTCACGCATAAGCAGGTGTTCTTGTTTATAGTGGCGTATTTCTTTTACATTGACGGTGTAAACACCATTATTTCCATATCCACCTCTTATGGCTCCAAATTGGGATTGGACGATATCAGCATGATTCTGGCCCTGTTGGTGACCCAGATTGTGGCGGTGCCCTTCTCTATTTTATTTGGCCGGCTGGCGGACAAAGTGGGCTCCATCAACCTGTTGCGTGGAGCGGTGGCTGTGTATTTCTGCATCACTGTGGTGGGCTTTTTCATGGGCTTTAACATCGAGCAGAATCCAGGGGACGACAGTGCTCTGACCTTGTCGTTGGTGCTGTTTTGGTGCATGGCCTTTTTGGTGGGGACCGTCCAAGGGGGGATCCAAGCTTTGTCCCGTTCCTATTTTGGCAAGCTGATCCCGGCGGAACGTTCCAACGAGTATTTTGGCTTCTTTGATATTTTTGGAAAATTCGCAGCGGTCATCGGCCCGTTGCTGGTGGCTTTGTTCACTCAGTTTACCGGTCGTGACTCCATCGGCGTTATCAGCCTGGCCATTCTCTTCCTGGTGGGGGAAGTGATCCTGTTTGTGGGTCAGAAAACGGTTTTGGGCGAAAAATCCTAAGTTAATAATCCGACAGCAAATAGAAAAAAGAGCCCTGAAAAGGGCTCTTTTTTGTGCCGGAATTTCAGCTTTCCCAGAAGATAAAGTGTGAAAGAGGAGTAAAAATTCAGTCCTTTTTGCTGTTGATGATTTTGCTCAGCTCTTCCATAAAGCTGTTGATGTCCTTAAACTGCCGGTATACCGAGGCAAAGCGCACGTAGGCTACCTCGTCTACGTTTTTGAGTTTTTCCATGGCGTACGTGCCGATACGCTGGGAAGAAACTTCCCGGTCCAGAGAGTTTTGCAGCAGGTTTTCGATTTCGTCCACGATCCGCTCCAGGGTGTCCATGGAAACGGGGCGTTTTTCACAGGCGCGCAGCAGGCCGTTCAGCAGCTTGTTGCGGTCAAAGGTTTCCCGGGATTTGTCCTTTTTGATCACCACAATGGGGACATTTTCGATGACTTCATAGGTGGTGAAGCGTTTGGCGCATTTTAAACATTCCCGGCGACGGCGGATCCGCTCCCCCTCGTCGGTGGGGCGGGAATCGATAACGCGGCTTTCACTGTATCCGCAATAAGGGCATTTCAAAGCAGAGCACCTCCTGATGACTTTCTGCCGGATCCCCACGGTTCTCCGGCAACTTCCATATCCCTATTATAGCGCAAAATTGCACAAAAAAGCAAGGAATTTGTCAGGAAATTGGTGATTCAAAGATCTTTTTTGTGAAGTACAGAGAATTTTTTAGTTCTTCCGGCTCTGTAAAGTTGCTGCGGTACACCTCAGTGACAACGGTGCCGGAAAAGGAGTTCTCTTCCAAGATCCGCCGAAGTTTGGAAAAATCCCCTTGCCCTGCTCCGGGAAGCAGGCAAGGTCGCCCTGTATCCCAGTCGCTCATGTGAACGTGAACCAGCCGGTTCCCCATGGCCCGGATCATTTCCTGTTCTTCCACCTGGGAAAGGCGGCACTGTTTCACGTCCAGTACAAACGCGCAGGAATCCCCCAGATACTCGCCCATTCCTGCAATGAAAGCCGGGTCCGAACTGCGGTGCTGCCGCACATTTTCCTGAGCCGGGTGAACTCCTTCCTGGTCCCCTAGGCGGTACAATTCCCCGAACCGTTCCCAATATTCCTGGTCGGAAAGCTTTCCGTGACCCAGGGGTTGGCCGTGGATTACCACGTACTTTCCACCCAGGTAAGCGGCCGCTGCCATATAGCGCCGGTAGAACTCAAAGGCCTCCGTGGTGCGGCGGGGATAGTCTCCAAACAGCAGGGAAGATTCCATTGCCGAAGTGAAAGGGTGTATCGACACAAAGGTGGCTCCATAGGAATCGGCCAGGTGCTTTAATTTTCGAAGAAAGGGAGCGCCGATTTCCTCCATGCAGTTAAAGAACACCTCAAACCGGCGGTAGCCCAACTCCAACAGCGTTTCCAAGGAACGTTCTGTTTCCATGGGATAGAGGCAAGCCGTGCTAACACCTATTTTCAAAAAGCAATCCCTCCTAAAATCAGCCAAACACCGCTTGGAACAGAGGGTCCTGTTCCGGCAGGTGGGTTACAAATCCCACAGGCAAAGATCCGCCAGTGGCTTCTATGATGGCCCGGGCGCCGGTTTCCTCAAAGGCGCCACAAAGCTCGATACAGTTTACGCCGGAGTCTGCCAGAGATTTCGCTACTCTTTTGGCCTCTTCCAAGCTGGAAACACCAATCATTTCCGTATTCCCGTCCGGGAAAACCACATGGTCCTTCTGGGGAGAAAAGTCTCCCATAAGCAAAAAAGCAAATTTCACGATTTTCCCCCCTTGGTTTCCTTGGTATTTTTGGGTTCTTCCCGTCCTAGCTCGCATAGAATTCTTTCCGCCGCAGCACGTTTGGCGTTGGCTTCAGCAGCCAGAAGCAACGCCGCCTGTTTTAGGTCTGCACCGGTTTGGCAGGTCTTTTCCAAAGCCTGACAGGTTTCCCGGACAGCTGCGGTGTGGGCCTCACGGAAAAGCTCGTAGCTTTCGCTGGTCATTTCCCTGTCAGAAAACAGGGTCTTTATGTCTTGAATGGACAAAACCTGTTTGAGCATGCACACAGCCATCAGCCCGGCCAAATGCTCTTTGGTGTATTTTTTCTTTTCCGGGTGGGGAACCAGCCCAGTTTTCACATAGTTGTTGATCATGGAGCTGGTCAGCAGGCTGGAATCCTCTTCCCGCTGAAATAGCTGCAAGCTTTCTCCAAGATAGAGGATCACCTGGTCCATGTATAAGGGAATAGAGGGCAGTTCTTGCCAGGCAGGGGGCGAAGAGCGCTCCCCTTCTTCGGCCCAGTGGGCAATGGCCTGTGCGGCCTGATCCAATTCCATGGGGATCTTCCTTTCTTCACAGAACTCAATATCCTTTCTCACAAGTGTACCTGGATTTTTCCCGGTTGTCAAATCCAGGACATTGCTTTCCAGGGCAAGATACGGTATAATACTCGCAACTGATTGAATAGAGCTGGAAGAATAAAAAGGTGAGCGATTCACCCAATGGGCGATCCAGAAATGAAGAAAGGCATGGAACAGATGATTTCCAAACAAGAGATTGTAAAACTGAGACAACAAGTGATGGAACGTGATTTTTCACGCATGAATGACCGGCAGCGGCAGGCCGTGTTTTCCACGGAAGGCCCGGTGCTGGTGCTGGCGGGAGCGGGCAGCGGCAAGACAACGGTTTTGGTCAACCGGGTGGCCAATATTATCCGGTACGGTCAGGCGTACCACAGCCCCTTGGTCAGCGATTCTTTGACAGAAGACGACATAAAACTCTGTAAAGCGTACTTACTTGACAGAGATCTTCCGGATATAGTCAGATCAAGGCTTGCGGTGTCTCCTTGCCCTCCTTGGAAAGTAATGGCAATCACCTTTACAAATAAAGCTGCCGGGGAGTTGAAGGAGCGGCTGTGCCAAATGCTGGGAGAGGGCGGCGAGCAGGTGTGGGCTTCCACATTTCACTCCAGCTGCGCTCGGATCTTACGCCGTGACGGGGATCGGTTGGGGTACACGTCCCACTTTACCATCTACGATACAGACGACAGCCGCCGTCTGATGAAGGAAGTGCTCAAAGACCTGGAAATTTCCGAGCGGGCACTTTCTCCCAAGGGGGCGCTGGCGGAGATTGCCAGGGCGAAAGACCAGCTGACTTCCCCGGAAGAATTCGAATCCGGCGTAGGGGACGATTTCCGCTTGAAACAGGTTGCCCGGGCGTACCGGCTCTACCAGCGGCGGCTGGCGGACGCGGACGCCATGGATTTTGACGATTTGATCGTCAATACGGTGAACTTGTTCCACAAGTGCCCCGATGTGCTGGAATATTACCAAAACCGGTTCCGCTACCTGATGGTGGACGAATACCAGGATACCAACCATGCCCAATATGAGTTTGTCAGCCTGTTGGCCCGTGGAAGCGGGAATTTGTGCGTGGTGGGCGATGACGACCAGAGTATTTATAAATTCCGTGGAGCCACGATTGAGAATATTCTCCATTTTGAAGAGGACTTCCCGGGAGCAAAGGTGGTGCGGCTGGAGCAGAATTACCGCTCTACCCAGAATATTCTGGATGCCGCCAATGCTGTGATTTCCCACAATGTGGAGCGGAAAGGGAAAACCTTGTGGACCGCCGCTGGGCCTGGGAAAAAGATCGGGCTGCACTTGGCGGATAACGAACAGGACGAGGCGGACCGGATTGCCCGGGTTATCTTGGAAGGGGTGGCCAAGGGGCGGAAGTTTTCCGATTACGCAGTGCTGTACCGCATGAATTCCCAGTCCCAAGCGTTGGAGCGCATGTTTGCCAAGCAGGGGATTCCTCACAGGATCATTGGAGGCACCCGGTTCTTTGACCGGAAGGAAGTCCGGGACATGATCGCCTATTTAAGCGTGATCAATAACCCGGCGGACGAAATCCGGTTACGGCGGATCGTCAACATTCCCCGGCGGGGGATTGGAGTACGGACCGTGGACTTGGCCGGGGAAATCGGCCAGCAGGTGGGGGAGAGCCTGTTTGAAGTGTTCGGCCACCCCAAGGACTATCCCGCCATTGCCCGGGCGGCAGGAAAGTTAGCGCCGTTTGTGGATCTGATGCGTGAGTTTATGGAGAGAAACCAGGAAGGGGAGCTGTTGCCCAGCGAACTCTATGGGGAACTGTTGGAGCGTCTCCAGTACGAGGACTATCTCCGTCAGGACGAACCGGAGAAAGCGGAAGAACGGATCGAAAACGTCCAGGAACTTTCGTCCATGCTCCGGCGGTACGAGGATGAAGCGGGGTACGAGGTTTCTCTCTCCGGATTTTTAGAAGAAGTGTCCCTGTTTACCGATATCGACAATTACGACCAAGAGGCCGATACGGCGGTGATGATGACGGTTCATTCCGCGAAAGGCTTGGAATTTCCCGTGGTGTTCCTTCCCGGATGGGAGGAAGGGGTGTTCCCCGGCATGGCGGTGGTATACAATCCGGAAGAGGTAGAGGAAGAACGCCGCTTGGCCTACGTGGCCATTACCCGCGCCAGGGAAGAGCTGTACATTTATCACGCGGAAAGCCGTATGATTTTCGGCACCACAACCCGCAACCGTTTGTCCCGTTTTGCAGATGAAATTCCCCAGGAGCTTGTGGAATTCACCCGCTCTCATGATTGGCGCCGTCCCGCGTCCGGGACTACCCCTGCTTTTGGGGGACGTCCGAGCCAGCAGACAGGCGGTGTTACGGGGGTTGCAAAGCCTGGAATGGCCAAGCCTGCGTTTACACCCCATGCGGTGAAACCTGCGCCTGCGGGTACGTATAAGCCAGGCGATTCTGTGTCCCACAAAACATTCGGACAGGGCATGATCTTGTCCGCAACCCCCATGGCCAACGATACTCTGTTGGAAATTGCCTTTGAGAAAGTAGGGACGAAAAAGCTGTTTGCCAATTTTGCCAGACTGCAAAAGCTGTAAAGGGAGATTCTCTTGGAAAGGAGCGAATATCCATGAAACAATGTCCAGTTTGCGGTATGTATGTGCAAGACCAGGGAACATTTTGTCCCCGCTGCGGCGTGGATTTGACCCATGTGCCGCCCATTCCGCCCCAGGCGATGCCCCAGAATCCCACACCTTTGGCTCCGCCGCCCCAGGGCCCGGCGTTTGTCCCCCAGCCTTCACCGGTCCGCCGCTCTTTTACCTGGGCGGACGTGAGTACATTTTTGGGGTTTTGCGCTTCCATTGTAGGGTATTTTGGAGCCAGCCTGTTGTTTTTTCCGTTGAGGATCGTGGCATCCATACTGGGATTTAAAGGCAACCGTACCAGAGGGCTGGCTGTGGCTGGAATTGTGATCGCCACGTTAGGATTGCTGTTAAAATTGATGACGGTGCTGCAGCAGGCAGATTTTCTTCCCTGGTGGTTTACCAGCGGGGTGTGGTAAAACGCACCAAATCCTTGCGGGGTCATACAATAGGAAGGAGAAACCCCAAAAGGAGGAGATCACATGGCCGAAAAGGAATGTGTGCCCGACTACGATTGCCGGGACTACTTCAAAGAGGCTGTCTGTATCGACGCGCAGCGAGTGTATGATTCCTGCAGCGATAAAGATTGCCTTGAGGACATACGGGTGTTGTTTCCGGCGGCGCGGCAGCCGTTGGTGGACAGCGCCACCAATGTACGCGTACGGGACGTAAGTGTTATCACAGTATACATCGATTTGCAGCCCATTCCCTTTAATAAGGGCTTCTATTCGGTGGATATGACCTTTTTCTTTGATGTTTCCCTGGATCTGTTTGGGGGGACGGCTTCCTGCCCGGTACCCATCAATGGGGTAGCCATCTTCAATAAAAAGGTGGTGCTCTATGGCAGCGAGGGCAACGTGAAGCTGTTCTCTTCCGGCTGTTCCATGGAGGAGCTTCAGGTGGAGGATGCCCGGGTGCTTCCCAAGGCGACTGTGCAGGTGGCCCAGCCTGTGGCGCTGTCTGCCCGGCTCTGCGAGTACCCGTCCTGCGGATGCGAGTCCTATTGCCGGATCCCGGAGAGCATTTGTCAGCGCTATGGCGGCGATTTCGACGCTTGTGGGCAGAAGAATGCTGTGTATGTCACCATTGGCTTGTTCATCATTGTGCAGATCGTTCGGAATGTCCAAATGCTGATTCCGGCTTACGATTTCTGCATTCCGGAGAAAGAGTGTGTGGCTTCCAGCGACAATCCCTGCGAGCTGTTCCGGAGCATCGAGTTCCCCACCAGCGAATTCTTCCCGCCCAAAGCTACCGATCAGGGGGGCGGCTGCAAGTAACTGCGGCTTGAGGGGAAACCTCAGGGGAAAAAGGATTTGTAGAGGATTTCGCTTTCTAAAAAAAGGCCTTCGCCAACCGGCGAGGGCCTTTGCTGTTATGTAGCCATTGACAAGGAAGGGAAAAAGCAGTATAATGTTAGCAACCTAACAGTTCGGGGAGGAAGCTATTGTGGAATATCGCGATGACCTGGGATTTCAGATTCGTACATTATCCCATTTGGTAAAACGGGTGGTGGATCAGACTGCATTTTCCGGGAAAGAAATCCACCCCACCGGGGTACAAGGGTGGATTATAGGGTATTTGTATAACAACCGGCATCAAGAGGTATTCCAGCGGGACATTCAGGAGCAGTTTTCCATTCGGCGGTCTACTGTGACGGGAATTTTACAGTTGATGGAAAAGAATGGGCTGATTACCCGCAGTTCTGTGGAGCGTGACGCACGGCTGAAAAAGCTGGAGCTGACTCCCAAGGCCATTGAGCTTCATGAGCGTGTGGGGCGCAGTATCCGGGAAGTAGAAGGGCGCCTCTCCCAGAGTCTCACCCCGGAAGAGAAGGAAGAATTTATCCGGCTTTGTGAGAAGATTCGGGAGAACCTCCAAGGAGAGTAAGGGAAGACAAAAGGCATGGTCACAGGTGGACGGCGCTCAAATTGTGGATAAAAACAAAAAACACCCGCAGTTCCAATGGACTCCGGGTGTTTCCTTTTACACGAAACTTATTCCGTGCCGTTCAGAGCGGCAATAGCCTTTTTGATGGAAGCAACCACAGTGGCGTCCTGTTCCCGCTCCAGATAGTAGCGGAGATGGGCGCTGGCATGCTCGTTTTGCATCTCGCCCAGAGCTTCGGCGGCAGCTGCCCGCACTTTGGGGTCGGAATCGGTAAGCATATCGGGAACCATGGCGTTGAAAGAATCGTCCTTACCAACTTTTCCCATGCCGGCAATAGCGGCCAATTTTACTTCTTCGTCCTTGTCGTGGGCCAGTTTGATCAGAGTGGCTTCCTTGCCCTTTTCAATGGCTTTTTCAACCTTTTCCAGCTTACTCATTGTATGTAAAACCTCCTGTATATTGGAACAAACTGAGGAAAAATACTCCTCTTGTTAGTTTGCTAACATTTAATATACCGTCCTAGTTTTACAGAAATGTGGTATAAATATGAATAAATTGTGAATGTTGTAGAGTGTACCCAAAAATTACCTGGACAAAATCAATTTTTTGAAGCTGCTTGCGAAGAATCTTCCAGCGGTACCACAGAACGATCCACTTATATCACGGTTTTTTCTGGGCAAGCTGGGTGTACACAGCGCCTTTTGGCGTCAGTTGGGAACGCATCAAGCTTACAGTTCCACAGCGTGCGGAAATGGGCTCAGGGAGTAACTGGTTTCGCTGAGGCACGGTGCCGGAAAATTCCACCTTGCGGGCCAGCGTAACATGGGGTTTAAAGGGTTTTGAATCCAGAGAGAAACCAAATTGGTTCAGTTGAGCAGCCAGACTCTCATGCAATTGAGAAAGCTGGGGACAAGGGTCCGCTCCCAGCCACCACAACTCTTTTCCCCTCTGGTGGAATTTGCCCAAATGGGAAAACTGTAACGTCAGGGGAACTGGGTGCAGGTTTTTCAAAGCAGTCCGGGCTTTTTCTGCCTGGTCAGGAGAAACTTCTCCCAAAAACGCCAAAGTCAGGTGAAGATTCTCCGGCTCGGGGTACAAGGCGTGTGGGGCATATGCCCGGAGAGTTTGCTGGACTTGTTGGATTGCTTCCGTAACACCTGGAGAAAAGTTCAGCGCAAAAAACAGCCTCACAGCAGTGCGGCGGCCCATTCCGCCTCTTTAAAGCCCACCAGCACTTTGTCCTCGGTGATGAGAATGGGACGTTTTACCAGCATGCCATCGGTAGCCAGCAGGGAAAACTGCTCTTCCTCTGTCATCTGGGGGAGCTTGTCCTTCAATTCCAAGGCCCGGTATTGTTGGCCGCTGGTGTTGAAGAAACGCTTTAAGGGCAGTCCGCTTTGTGCGTGCCAACGGCGCAGTTCTTCCTCAGAGGGGTTTTCCGTTTTGATATCCCGTACCTGGTAGGAAAGGTTATGGGAATCCAGCCAGGTTTGGGCTTTTTTGCAGGTGGAGCATTTGGGGTAACAGACAAACAACATAGAGATCCTTCTTTCTGAAATAAGATGTAGGGGTATCACGTTTATTCTACCCAGGTTTTGGCCAGCTCACGCTCTAAAAATTCCGCCAAAGGTCCGGGATTTCGCTGCTGGTCGTATGTGGTCAGGCATTGGAGGTATTCTTCTTTGTCTTCCGCAAAAAAGATCAGCGGGGGGTGGTCACGGATCAGCAGGAAATAGTTGACCAAAACACGGCCCACTGCCCCATTTCCCGCGGCGAAGGGGTGAATGTTTTCAAAACGGCTGTGGAAGTAAGCAGCGGCCCTGAGCAGCTCCGCACCGCAATAGCCGCTGACCTCTTCCATGAGTCGGTCCAGCTCTTGGCCCACGTCCCTGGCGGAAGCACCGACTGCGTTGACAGCGGTGACGTAATCCTGTTTCTTCAGCTCTCCAGGCCGTTCCCCATTGGCCAGGTAAAAGGGTTCGCTGTAGGTGCCGCTGCTGAGGATCCGGTGGATTTCCAAGACCAGCATGGTATCCAAATCGTCCCTGGCCAGTACCCGTTCCCGCAGGTATTCGTAGCAGCGCTTATAGCCGTAAAGCTGAACCAGTTCTTGAGGATTTCCGGTAAACTGGGAGACTTTTCCGGTGTGGTAAAATTCTTCCACCGTGGGGTAGGCGATTTTGCGGTTTTCCAACAGACAGGAATTATAGGTGAAACGGGGATTAAAATCGTAGAGCATGCGGTCCAGATCCCCGGGATTGCGCAGTTGACGGGATTGCCACCGGGTAATGGCGGCAGAATAAGCACTCATAGGCACGCCCCTTTCTAAAACATAAGGAAATTATGGAAACTATTATACCGTGAATTGCCGGGTAACGCAACCAAAACAGGTCCTTTCAAAAATATTTAACAAACTGGGTCATCCATG
The DNA here is from genome assembly GCA_019416395.1 of Clostridiales bacterium. Taxonomy (GTDB): domain Bacteria; phylum Bacillota; class Clostridia; order Oscillospirales; family Acutalibacteraceae; genus Acutalibacter. The sequence continues at coordinate 5,518 of DXXH01000008.1, read as the reverse complement.
CAAAAGGACCGGAGAGCGTTTGCTCCCCGGTCCACTTATTTGTTAGAAAAGAAAAATTCTCTTATTACAGGGTACTTGCTACCTCATAAGCGTCCCAAATGGCGTACATAATGTTGGCCACCTTGTTGGCGTCGCCGATCTGATAGATCTGGTCCACAGAGTCTTTCAGCTCTTCAAACAGGCTGTTTTCAGAACGGTAGCCCACGCAGAGAATCATTGAGTCTGCGGAAACGGTTTCTTCCCCGTTTTTCCCGGACAGAGTGACTTTGCCAGGCTCCACAGCCTTTACAGTGGAATCGCATTTGACCTGGACGCCCTTGAAGGGAACCAAAGCTTCCAGCATTTCAGAGTTGGCATGGCACAGAGGCCCATTGACAGCCAGCAGTTTGCCCATGGTTTCCACCAGGGTCACGTCTTTGCCCTGTTCCCGCAGCCAGAGAGCGGTTTCGCAGCCCACCAGGCCACCGCCTACCACTACAGTGGACTGGCCCGGATCTGCTTTGCCCAGCAGGACTTCCTCGGCGGTGTATACTTTGCCTTCCAAGGGGATCCGCTTGGGTGTGGAACCAGTGGCCAGAATCAGTACGTCGAAGTGCTCTTTCTGAATGTCTTCCACCGTCATTTTGGTGTTCAGGCGAACTTCCACACCCAGCTCTTTCAGCTCGTGGGCGTACCAGTGGCTGAGAGCTCGGTCGTCCTCTTTAAAGTCCGGGACACCGCCGGGGATCAGATTTCCGCCCAGGGAATCCTTGGCTTCGCAGAGGACAGGCTGATGTCCCCGAATGGCCAGCACCCGGGCAGCTTCACAGCCAGCAGGGCCGCCGCCGATGATGAGCACCTTTTTCGGTGTGGTGGTGGGCAGCAGCTGGGCAATGCGTTCCCGGCAGCAGGCAGGGTTCACAGCGCAGTTAAGGGCGGAATATTCCTGAATGCGGCCCATGCAGCCTTCCTGGCAGGAGAGGCAGGGGCGGATAGATTCCAGTTTGCCGGCTTTCAGCTTGTTCACGTAATCCGGGTCAGCCAGCAGGGGGCGGCCCAGGGAAACGATGTCGCAAGCGCCCTCGGCTACGGCTTTGGCAGCCATGTCCGGGTTGTCCATGCGGCCAGCACAGATGACGGGCACATCTACAGCGTCTTTGACCAGCTTGGCGTATTCGATGTAAAGCCCCTTCTTCTGATACATGGGGGGATGGCTCCACCACCAAGCGTCATAGCTGCCCACATCCACGTCCAGGCAGTCGTAACCGTACTGTACCAGCAGTTTTGCAGCTTCTACGCCTTCGGGCAGGTCACGGCCTTTTTCCTCAAATTCCTCACCGGGCAGAGCGCCAACACGCCAGTCCTTGATAAAGCTTTTGGGACTGTAGCGCAGGGCCACGGGGAAATCCTGTCCGCAGCGGGATTTGATTTCCTCTACGATTTCTTTGGCGAAACGGAGACGGTTTTCCAAGGAGCCGCCGTATTCGTCTGTGCGGTGGTTAAAGAAGGAAATGGCGAACTGGTCGATCAAATATCCTTCGTGTACGGCGTGAATCTCCACACCGTCAAAACCGGCACGCTTGGCGTGGTAAGCGCCGTTGCCGAACTGTTTGACAATGTGGTGGATTTCGTCCACGGTCAGTTCCCGGCAGACCTTATCCAGCCACCGGTGCATGATGGGGGAAGGGGCCACCGGGGGGTATTCTCCCAAATTGGTGGGAATGGTAACCCGGCCAAAGCCGCCGGACATTTGCAGCCAGACTTTGGAGCCATAAGCGTGAATCCGTTCGGTCATTTCCCGGGCGGTACGCACGAATTGAATGGGATCGTAGGTGGCGCAGGGACAGTTGGGCATGCCGTGTTCTTCCACCTCGTTATCAGCGAAGGTAACGCCGGTAATAATCAGCCCGGTGCCGCCCTTAGCCCGTTCGGTATAGTAATCGATCCCCCGCTGGTTAAAGCCGCCGTGGGAATCTCCCAGGCCAAGGGGTCCCATGGGGGCCATGGCGAAGCGGTTTTTCAGTTCCATACCCCGGACACTGTTTTTTTCAAAAAGGATCTTGTGTTGTTCAAGCATCAGCGCTGCTCCTTTCTTTCATGGTTCTTTGGCAATTTGTAATTATATCCATTATAACACTATCGCCATAGGGGTGCAAGGCAACAGGCGGGTCAGGCAAGCTCCTGGGAAGTGCGATGGATTACCTCGTCTTGAATGGATTTGGGCAGACGGACGAAATAAGCGCTGTAACCGGCCACCCGTACTGTCAGTTCCGGATGGTCTTGGGGGTGGGCTTGGGCGTCCAGCATTTCAGCTTTGTCCACCACGTTGAACTGGATATGCTTTCCGCCGTGGGTCAGGTAAGTGCGGATCAGCCCGGCTAGCTTGTTCAGGTCGGCGGGCGTTTTAAGCACCGATGGGTGGAATTTCATATTGAACAAGGTGCCTTGGTAGTGGTCCTGTTGAATGCGCATGGCGCTTTGGAACACCGCCAAGGGCCCCCGCACATCTTTGCCGTGGCTGGGAGAGATGGAAGCGTCCGCCAGGATCTCGCCCCCTTTGCGGCCATCGGGTGTAGCTCCTGTCAAAGCGCCGCCAGGCTGGTGGGCAGAAATGGAAATGGCGTTGGGTTTGATGGTTTCTCCATAAGCGCTGGGGTAGCTGCGGCAAGCCTCATTGTGAAGCTGGTATACTTCGTTTACCAGTTCGTCTACTTCGGGAATGTTATTGCCGTATTTGGGTGCCGCCAGGAAATCGGCCCGCATATCCTCAAAGCCTTCCCAGTCGGCGTCCAGAGCTTCCAACAGCTGGGCCATGGTGTATTTCCGTTCGTCGAACACCAGTTTTTTGATGGCCATCAGGGAATCGCCGGTATTTACTCCGCCCACAGCGCCGATCAGTCCGGCGTTTTCAAAGTCAAACCGGCGGTTGAACATATCCTTACCAGCCCGTACACCATCATGCATCAGAGCGGAGCGGAACACATCGGGGAACAGCTCCCGTTCCACGATCATTTCCACATTGACCCGTTCCGCAGCCATGCCCATTAAATATTTGATTTGGGTGAATACCGCCTGTTTCAGTTCTTCGAAGGTCTGCATTTTGGTCACGTCCCCAGTGGGAATGCCCACCATTTCCTGGGTGTAGCGGCAAAAGCCGTTGTGCAGGCATACGTCCATGGCGTGAGGAATGATGAAGAAGCAGGCCACTTGAGTGCGGGTGATCCCGGGGATATTCCCGTCCACACAGCCGGTGGCACAATAGTTTCTGGCCTGGTTTACCGTGAGGGTGTTGTCCTCGGTGAAAAACCGGATATAGCTGTCGTCCCCGATGAATGCGGGCATGCCAAGGCCTGTGCGCACCACCTCAAGGGCCTTTTCCAAAAGCAGGTCCGGTGTGCCAGCGTGTACCCGCACAGTGAGGGTGTGATGGGGCAGGTGGGTGTCCTTGGCCGCTTCTAAAAGCAGGTAGGTCAATTCGTTGGTGGCGTCGGAGCCGTCTTCTTTCTGTCCGCCGATGGTCCAGTTGTACCATTTGGCCATGCCGGCGTTTTTCGCCCGGTTGGCCTTACCGGATACCCGGTTGATTTTCATCACCTTGCACCGCACGATTTCCAGAAGTTCCAGAACTTGGTCGTCGGTGATAAGGCCTGCGTCCTTGTCGTGTTTGTAATAGGGGTACATGTACTGATCAAACCGTCCGGCGGTAGAAGTGGGGGAAGGGCAGACCATAAGGAACGTGAACCAGAAGGCCTGCAAGGCTTCCCGGAAGGTATCCGCAGGTTCGTAGGGAACTTTCCGGCAGATACGGGCCATCTCCAAAAGTTCCTCTTTCCGCTGGGGATTGGGTTCGTCCTGGGCCATTTTTTCGGCCAGGTCGGCATAGCGGTTGGCAAAGCGCACCCAGGCCTCAAATACCAGAATAACCCCTTCCCAGTAGTTCCGTTTTTCGATGCTGTCAATCTCGTAATAGCGCAGGTCGGCCAGGCATTGTTTGGCCTCTTCAATAATTCCCTTGGCGCCCTTTTGTAAAATCTGCTCATATTCCACGCAGACCAGGGAGAATCCAGGACCTAACCCATAACCGCTCATGGCAAAGCCGCCGCCGGAGCCACCGTGTTTGTCTTTCCAAGGGGGGAGAATCAAGCCTGATTTCATAAAGGGCCATAGCCGTGGGCTTTCTCCCAGGGATTTCCCCATGGCGCCGATCAGGTTGCTGTTCAAACTGTTGCCAGCGAACCGCTGGTTCAGGCGGTAAAGCTCTGCTTCGTCTTCCGGGGAAATGGTGTAAATTTCCGATTTTAAACTTTCCACCTCATCGGGGGTCCACACACCGTACTCGTATTGCATTTCCAACCCGAAGGGCTTGCTGGCGCCGGAACCGCACAGCAAGTCGTCTTCCTCGATAAAGATGGGAATGTTGTCCAGCACATGGGCATGGAGCTTAGAGCGGCGCAGAAGCATGGGTTCGCCGGCGGTTTCCTCGAGAGATTCCACAGCCAGGCGGAATTGTTCCACACACAGAGGGTATTTGTTTACCCGGAGGCTGTCTTTCATACGTTTGACCCGTTCCGTCATGGGGATACCTTCTTTCACATGGTTTACGGGATTCATCAAACCACAATCGTGAGCGGCTGACAAGAAAAGGAGGAAGATCTGTGATGCGCGCACAATCTGGAAAGGGAAAATTGGGCGTAGCGTCCAAGTATTGCAAAGCGGCTGGAATTGTGAAATAATTTTCAGTAAAATGAACCTGTTGTGGAGAGGAAGAGAAAACCATGGACATCAAACTGATCCAGGAAGATTTAGGCGGGGCCGCAAGCTTTTACAAAGGCGGGGAAGGGTTGGAGCTGCAAAAGGTGAGGTTGCTGGACCGTCAGCAGGTGCTGGAACAAGGCGTCCTCTATTTGGGAGAATTAGCCCAGGCCAGAGCCTTGGCTCCCACCTGGCAAGTGGAAAGAGGCAGCGCCTTGCTTTTGGCGGAAGCGGCGGAAGGGCAGCTTTATACCTTGCCGGAAGAAAAATTACCTGGGTGCACGCTGATTTCCCGCTTAACCTTGGCGGCGCTGTTTAACAGGATCAGTGTTCTGATGGAATCATTCCAAACCGACCCTCTCCACGCCTGGAAACTGGTGATTTCACGAAGAATAGTGTCTTCCGGGGAAATCCGCCAGCGGTTGTTTGGCCGGGAAGAGCCTACGTATGTGCAGCTGCTTTTGTTGCAGCGGGCAGATCATGGACCGGTGCCTGCCAAGCTGTTGGAGCGGGCTGCCCAATGGTTCCCGGACGATACCGTGATCCCGGACGATGGGGAAATCGTGGTGCTGCGCCAGCATGAGGAGCAGCTGTTTACTTTTTCTCTGCCCAACGATTTAGAGCGGGGGCTCCGGGAGCTGGGGTGTGTGGCGGGGATCAGCAATGCCACCCGGGATTGCGGAATGCTCCGTACCATGTGCCAGATGACCCGCCATATGCTGCGGTTAAGGGAACGGCTGGGACGGGGAGAAGTCCTCTGCCGGATAGACGAATACCAGATGATGAT
>DXXH01000079.1 GCA_019416395.1 Clostridiales bacterium | reverse complement strand
GGATTGAGCACATAGCACAGCGTGGCAATTCCTTGCCCTAATATTTGGCACATTGCATCGATTTCCTGGCTACAGATCTCGTCCCCGGCTGCGGCATTCTCAAATACCCGTTTTCCATTCCAGAGCTCCAAAGTCTCCCCTTTTCGTTGGGCCACCCGTCGGCACAAAGCACTGGTAGAACCCAAATCTTGGAACTCCCCACCGTCCAACGGCAAATACCCGATTTCCATAGCGCTGCCAGCTGCGCCGTGTACCACTTTCCCATCTAATATGGCACAGCCGCCAATTCCAGTCCCCACTGTTAAACAGATCAAATTGGAACTGCCTTGCCCCGCTCCGCTGACATACTCCGCCAAACCAGCGCAATTCACATCGTTTTCCACCTCACAGGGCAAAGTAAAACGCTCCTCCACTCCCTTTTTAAAGGCAGTCCCAATAAAGTTCGGAACCGTGGGACCGGCATACACAATGGAGCCTGTCTGGCAGTCAACCACCCCGGTGGAAGAAACCGGCACTCCACTTAGGGGATAGCGGTGGGAATACTGTTCCACAATCCCCAGCACTGCTTGAAGGATCCCTTCCCCACCTTTCTCCAAGGGGGTCCGCTGGGAACCTTTTTCCAAAACAGTCCCCTCTTCCGTCAAAAGGCCATGCTTGATCTCCGTCCCCCCAACATCAACTGCGGCATAGTATTTCATAGGCTGTCTTCCAACACTTCCGTAAATGTCCGGGTAATCAGTTGGGGTCTGGTGATGGCGGAACCAACTACCACACTGTAAACTCCCAGGCTCATCACCCGCTTGACCTTCTCGGGGGTATTGATATTCCCCTCACCAATCACCGGCCGTTTCACCCGCTTTAACAGCTCCCGGATCAAAGCGAAATCGTCGGTTTCGATTCTGTGCCCCTTGCTCTCTTCGGTATATCCTACCAGAGTGGTGCCGATAAAATCGAATCCCAGCTCGTCTGCATGGAGCATTTCTTCCAAGGTGGCGCAATCCGCCATCAGCTTTTGCTCTGGGTATTTCTCCCGCACCAGCTTATAAAACTGGTCCAGGGTCTTTCCATCGGGACGCAGGCGGCAGGTGGCGTCTGTAGCGATCACCTCAGGCTTTACCGTCATCAGTTCCTCAATCTCCCGCATGGTGGGCGTGATCCGCACGGGGCAGTCCGGATAATCCCGCTTCACAATTCCAATGATAGGCAAATCCACCGTTTTTTGAATCTCCGCAATATCTTCCGGAGAATTTGCCCGAATTCCCTTGGCTCCGCCTTCTTTGGCTGCCAGCGCCATTCTCCCCATAATAAAAGAAGAGTGAAGGGGCTCCTCCGGCAACGCCTGACAGGACACAATTAATTTTTGGTACACCGATTCAATTGGCTTTCTCATAACGCGTCTCTCCCCATCGCAATAAATTTCAAGGCCAACTTTTCCCCATTCTAGCACGGGATATTTCTTTTGTCTATCCCCTTTCCCCCGTTGCCTAAACCTGAAAATGGACTGGGACAAGCGCCTGTCCCAGCCCATCTGTCACGTTCTTGTTTTCTGTTTTTGTTTTCCTTTTGTTTTTGAACCGCTTTGGGAATCCCTTCTCAATTGCCCAAGAGGGACTTGGCAACTATAGTCTTCAGGCCAGTTATCCAGTGGATCCTGGATTTTCTAAAGCTCTGGTTACTTGCCCGAGAACAATCCCAACAGTTTTTGCCATACAGTGAGTTCTTCCTTTTCTTGCTCCTGTACCACTTCCGGCTCTTCTTTTTGAATCGCTGCCGTCTGAAGGACAAACTGCACGGAATCCACATGGGTATTTTTCTCAGATACAAAGGATTCTGCATCGCTTTGGTTCCCACCCAAGGAATCCATCAAACTGTCAATTTTTCCTTCCAGTTCTTCCTTCATGTTGGGAGCTTCCTGACGGAATTCCCCTGTGCCATTGGCCATTTCTTGCGCTCCGTCGCACAGAGAGGCCACGCCGTCGTAAAGCTCCACCGTGCCGTCGTATAAGTCTCCGGAACCAGATACCAGCTCTTTGCTGCCTTCCGCCAAAGAGGATACTCCATCCATTACCTGGCTGTATCCTGCCGCCAATTGGGCTACGCCATCAGTATAACCGCTAATACCAGTATCCAATGCGGTATAATGATCCGCCAACTGGTCGATGCCACCCGCCAAGGCTGCCAGGTTTCCCGTCATATTGCCCAGAGTATTTACCAACTGGGTAATTGCGGAATCAAACGTTTCATATTGGGTTTTCAATTGGGACAAGCCCTGCGTCAGCGCCGGAAGCTGGGCGGACACCTCTTCCAAATAGGATTCTGTTCCCTGAAGGGCTGCGGTATTGGCGTTCAGCAACGCTTTCATCTGCTCAGCAGTGCCCATCAGCTGTGATTTATACGTATCCACCACGCTGCTGAGCCCCGGAATCCCGCTCATCTGCTCCAGCAACGCTTCATAGTTTTGAATCGTTTCCACCGCGCTCGCGTTCTGCGCCTTCAAGCTGTCCACGTCCAGTCCATTTTGGGCCAGCAGCGCTTTATACTGGGCCACTCCCAGGTTTTCCTGAAGTTTCACCGCCCCATTGTACAAATCCTCTATAGCTTGCCGGATTTCCCCGGAAGCGGTGGCTAAGCTGGAAAGGTCCTGGTTAGATACAGAGAGGGAATCCACCGCGCTTTGTATGGTCAGCAGTGCTGTACGGAACTCCTTAGAACCGCTGGTCAGCGAGGATGACTGACTATTCAGAGAATCCAACCCTTGCTGGACTGTCTCCAATCCATTTTGCAGCGTGACAACCCCTTGGTCCAGCTGTGTTACTCCACTGTGCAAGGCTGACGCTCCGTCCTTTACCTGGGTGGTACCCCCCTTTACATCTTCCGAACCATCGGACAGTTTTGACGCACCAGCGTCCAACTGATCCACAGCGTCCATCAATTCACTGACCTTATCCCGGATTTCCTGATCGTCTACGTCCACACTCAGGTTCAACCGAATGCCATTGATGGAAACTGCGTCCATTTCAAACTCTGTCACATCGGCAGATATCACCGTATCCATACCTTCTCCAGGCAACACCGTGTAGGTAAGCTGCTTATCCCCACCCACATTGGCAATGGTCGCCTCTGGGGCAGTGATATTTTCGCATTGTTTCGTATCCAGCGTAAAGGACGCCTGCAAAGCGTACTCCTGGAAAAAGTCGCCTGAACACTCCGGATTTTCCTCCACTTTAAAATGGATCTCCAATGCTCCGGAGTTTCCCGCCAATTCCTCGGGGGAGATTTCCTTCCCATCGAGAAAATACGTGAGGGTAATGTTCCAGGGCAGTTGGGCATCGGGTAAATCCCCCTGATAGTAGGCTTTTTCCTTTGTGGTGGAAAAGGTGATCTGATCGCCATCTTGTTGGATTGGATCATCTGTATTGAGCATTTTCACGGTGGAGTACGCTCCATAATCCGTAATGTCCCCTCCGGAAAAACTGTTTACCACATAGGTGCTTTCCAAACCTCCGTCTGCATTCAACGTGGCGTAAACCACTTCTTCTTTTTCCGACGATTCCTGTTTTTCCGCGGCGTACGCCGGCACTCCCATCGTAAGGACAACCGTCCCAACCAAACACAGGGACATTCCCCGTTTCCACAAGTTCATTTGCTTATATCCTCCTTAGGTAAATTTAAAAAGTTTGCGTGCAAGGTAGTATGCTGGATAAAACCGTCTAACAGATAAAGCAATCCGGGCAGGACAAACAACACTACCGCCAAGGAAAGCAAACTGCCAACACCGATATACAATCCCAACTGGGACAAAATTCCATGGGTGGAAAATCCATGCATCAGCAGCCCTACCACCGCCAAAACCGACCCCGATGTAATCACGGAAGGCGTTACCACGGAAACGGTTGTGACCACTGCCTGCTTTTTGTTCTGAGACTGCCGGAATTCCCGGTAGCGCTCTGTGAACAAAATGGCGTAATCCACTGTGGCTCCCAACTGCACAGAGCTGACGATCAAATAAGAAATGTAAAATACGATGGTTCCCGTGAAGTAAGGGAAGGAGAAATTGATCCAAATGGCTGTTTCAATCCCCAGTACCAAAATTACCGGCAGTGAAATAGAACGCATGGTCAACAACAGCACCAGGAACACCGCTCCAATTGCGATCAGGTTTACCTTGGCATTGTCGTCCGTTATGGTATCCATCAGGTCATAAGAGGTAACCCCACTGCCCGCCAAGTAATAGGAACCCGGGTAAAACTCTTCCAATGCGTCTCGGACTTTTTCCACCAACTGGAACGTTTCTTTTCCTTCTAGCTCCGCGTCAACAGTCAGTACCAACCGGCTGTAATTGTCCGACTCCAATTGAGAAAGAACTGAGGGATCTAAATATTCCATGGGAATTTCCGCTCCCACTGTGTCCACATAGGACAGAACGCTTTTCACTTGGGGAATTTCCTGCAGGGCATTCGAAAGCTCCTGCTCCTTCTCCAAATCACCCCGAGGCACCAAAGCCACGTAGGTATCGCTTTTTCCAAACAGTTCCTCTATTGCCTGGGTATCCTGCCCCAACTGGGTATTGGGCCCGTAAATATGAGCGGCACTGTAATAGAAATCATTGTGGTTGGAAGCCAAATAGCTGGGCACAATCGCCACCACAAATACACAAACCAGGGGAATCATCACCCTGGAAACGCCTTTTCCAAATTTTTGGAATCCCGGCAGAAATCCCCGATGCTGAAACCGCAGCAACCATTTTTGACAGGTCAAGATCACCACTGGCATAAACACAAACACAGTGATCAGGCTGATGGCGATCCCTTTTGCCAGGGCCAATCCCAAATCAGACCCCAACCGGAACTGCATGAACACCAGGGCAAAAAAGCCGATCACAGTGGTAAGCCCACTGGACAAAATGGAACCTGTGGATTTGCAAAGGGCGTCCACCATAGCTTCTTTGGGATCTGGATTTTCCCGGACACATTCCTCAAAACGGTGAATGAGAAACACGGAATAGTCTAACGACACAGCCAGCTGCAAAACAGGTCCTGCAGCGTTGGTCACAAAGGAAATTTCCCCAAAAATCAGATTGGTTCCCGCATTGATCACTACGGCTACGCCTACGCCCAACAAGACCAGTACCGGTTCCAACCAGGAAGTAGTGGTCAAGACCAGCACCGCCAACACAAACAACACCGCAATCACTGTGATCAGCCGCACCTCGCTGACGGTTCCCGTGGTGGCTACCGCAGTGGAAACAGCGTCTCCGCTTAGGGCATTTTCCTCACCCACAACTTCCCGGATCGCCTCAACCGCTTCCACCTGCATACCGTCCGCAATGGTTACGGAATAAAGAGCGGCGTTCCCCTGATAATAGGTTTCCACCGTATCCTGGTCCAGCGTTTCCAAAGGCTTGAGAATATCCGCTGCATCGTCCAGCCAGGTAACATTGGTAACTCCAACGCAATTCTCCAGACGCTCCTTGTATTCCAGCGCTTCCGGCACCGTTACATCTTTCACCATGACTCGGGCGTTGGGAATTCCACCGTCAAATTCCTGTTCCATCACGTCAATGGCTATGGTAGACGGGCTGCTTTCCGGCAGGTAATCCGCCACGTCATAGTCCACTTTTACCATGCCGCTGAGCAACCCGCAAACTACGGTTGCCAGCAAAAATATTCCTATTACGATCTTGGGATGATTCACCAAAGACCGATAAAACCGTTTCATTGGTGCTTCTCCCCTTTCCCCGGCCGAGCGGTACCAGTCACCTCTAATACTCCCTTCTCCGTACGCATGGTCAAAAACACCGAGTCCCCGGTGATACTCCCAACGGCGGAGTAAAACACGGTGCGCATTAGGGTTTTTAACTGCCCGGTGATTTCGCACCGGTTTCTTTCATCGATGACCCCCTGAAATTTGTTTTGGCCCATCAGCACATTTAAAAAGCCGTCTACTTTTCCCCGGTCCCCTTGGACTTCCATAGTCCCATATCTGAGTCCAATGGGCGTGCGCAGAACGATACTATACATCTGTTTCCACATTTTCCGGTTCACCTCTCATTCGCTCTTCTTCAAAGCTTTTGTTTTTTCGCCGCTTATCCTACTCCTTTCCCCTCCTACCCGCCATGGTCAAATTCGTGAAAATGTGGAAAAACCGGTCATTTGGAGAAATTTGTGGGGCAAATTTCCTTCTTATAGCCATACCGGACAAATGTCCCAATTCTGACCATTGCGCGAAAATCCCAATGGGGTATAATGTTCCAAGAGGTGAGCTTATGAATAATGAGACTTCGTCGCTGCGTACCAAACAGGCTTTGGCCGCCGCTTTGAAGGAAAAAATGAAAATAAAGCCCTTTTCGAAAATCACAGTCCAGGAATTGATTGCAGAATGCGGCGTAAACCGAAAAACATTCTATTATCACTTTGAGGATATTTATGCCTTGCTTCGATGGCTGTTTGAGGAAGAGGCGATTCAGGTTATAAAACAGTTTAATTTGCTTTTGGACTGGGAAGACGCTATCGGTTTTACCTGCGATTACATTCAGGAAAACCGGGACGTTCTCCAATGCGCCTGCCAATCCATTGGCCGGGATATTTTAAAACGCTTTTTCTTTTCCGATTTTATCGGCATTACCGAATCTGTGGTCACAGACTCCGAGAAGCGACTGAAACGCGTTTTACCTCCGGATCTCAAAAGCTACTACTGCAAATTTCTCACAGAAGCCATTGCAGGAATGATGCTCAGCTATATCGAAGAGGATTATCCCTACAGCCGTCAGGATTCCATCGATCACATCACCGTGATCCTACACACATCGATTACCGGGCTTCTCATGGAAAGGGGTGTTGAGGAAATCTCCTGACCGTCCCAAATGCTAGTTTCGAGGGCTTACGCGCCCGAATAACTTTTCCCATTTTCCTAACCACAACGCAACTTCAGAACCTTTCATTCTTGAACAGAATTATAGGACAAGGCATAAACTGTATTGGTCGTCCCTACAAACTCGGGAAACAACCCGTGCTTTATCTATACTTTCCGGCCTAATCGTGCTATAATATCCACAGGAAAAAACTGAGATTCAGGCCATAAGATCAGCGGGAAGCTCACTACTTTCTCCCCGCGCCGTCACAAACCTTTTTCCAAACATACCCAAGCCTATTTAGGAAAACCAGACTGTGACGCTGGCACCATCAGAATTGACCCGTGTCTTTACTCAGTTCTGCTTTTAAACAGCAGTTTTGTCTTTCTGGCTTACTTCCACTTTCTCGGCTTGAGATGTTACCGGCAATCCACCTATCTGCCTTGGCCCGGCAGCCCTGTTCCCTGGAGAGTGATAGATCCTATGTTGTCCGCGTTCCAAACAGTTCTACAATCCTACTATGCTCCTACCGCTTTGCTGATCCTTTTTTCCGGATTTCTCGTTACAGATCAGATCCTATCCCACCGGGAAAAACAACTCTTCTTTTTGGAAATGTTTGTGGTTGTAGCACTCCTGGTTACCACCTGGATAGACATCCGCGCTACCACTGTCACGGAAGGCGATGTCTTTTGGCGGATCCGGGCAATGGCCAGCACACTGCAATTTGTCTTGGCGCCATTGTCCCCCATGCTTCTTTGCCTGATCTGCCATCCAAAACACCGGGTGGAACCCATGGCCCTTTTCTGTCTCCCGGCAGCGATCAGCATTTTGCTGACTTTCACCAGCTTGTGGACAGGCTTGGTTACCCACGTTTCACCTGCAAACGTATACAACCGGGGCCCTCTATTCTTTGTGCCTTTCCTGGCTTCTGGGATCTATCTGACTTGCACAGTGTATTTTCTCTCTCATAACAACGCTCCCGGGCGGCGTATGGAAACAAAAGCCATGATCGGAATAATCATCACCATGATCGTGGGGATTGTGTGCGAAACTGCCATGCGGCTGCACTGCATCATTTGGAGCACCACTACAGCATGCCTGATTCTCCTGTTTTTCGTGATGACCATGAACAAGGTCATGTATGACCCGCTGACTGGCGCTTACAGCCGTCTTGCCTATCAAAAACGGCTGGAAGGAATCCAGAGGGGACAACACGCTACTTTGGCCTTTGTAGACATCAACGAGCTGAAAACCATCAACGACACCTACGGCCATTCCGCTGGGGACCAGGCCATCGCTCAAGTGTCCAAAGCGCTTTTGGCCATTCATCTCCACAGCCTGAAGCTTTACCGCTACGGTGGGGACGAATTTGTGTTTGTAGGCGACGGTCATATTGCTTCCCGTTTGGAAACCGAATTGGAACGGGCCTTGAAAAAGTGCGGCACTGTGGGAACTATCTCCCTGTCTTTCGCTTATGGAATAAAGGAATACCTGGGCGGCGATCTGTACGCGCTGCTGGAAGAAATGGACCAAGAAATGTATCAAAAAAAGCAGCTGATGAAGCAATTGAATCCCGCCTCCATAGAGGGAAATCCTTAACCAGCTGCTGGGATCCTTTTCCGAAAGCACCTTCCATGAAGAAACAAAACATGTCCTACTCCTGCACTTTAACTTGAAAAGGTCTATATCCCGTCAAACTCTCTTTCCTACAAAGAACCCCCGTTCTAAGGAATTCCTTAGAACGGGGGTCTTCTTATGTTGATTTAGTTTTGGGCAGGTTCCCGGTCTAACAGGAACACATTTCCGCCTACATCACAGGCAGTGATGGGAATGCCGTACAATTCTTCGTCTGTTCCACACAAAAGGCACTGGGCCATTGGTAACACATTCCCCAGTCAGGCGTTTCCTCTTTTCCAGGAACGTTCCTGTCACTTACAGGGAAACTTCCCCATTGATATCCCTCTGAATCTCATGAAACTCCACATGAAAAGGACCGTCTGCCTTAAAGTAAATCTCTTCCCCTTCCGGCGAACCGAATACCAGAGAGGTCATGGCCTTTTCCCCATCGTTCAAAAAGACTTCCAGGCTATACCGGTCCATCAGCACCCGAAATTTCAATTTCCCTGGCTCCTCAGGCAACTCCATTGCCCGAGAGGAAAGATAATCACGGCAAAGACCCGAGTAAGTGCGGTCTGTGATGAACTGGTTGGCGTCTCTCTTGTAAAGAAGCTGCGTATAGAATCTCTCACCAGCTGCCACTCGGATTTCCAAATTTCCACAGGTCTCTTTTTCCAGCTCCACTGTCATATCAAACACCCGGCCTTGAATGCCTTCCAACCGCTGGAAATTTTCCGAGGCCTGGCAATCATAAGATACCGTCGAAGTATAATAATTCTCGATCTCTTTGACCGGCGTTTGAATCAATTTTCCTTCCCGAACATGCAATTCCCGGGGAAGCGTCATCATACCCGACCACTGATACCCGGGCGGGGTCATATAGTTGTCCCAGCTTTGCAGCCAGCCGATCATAATCCGCCTTCCATCGCTTGTCTCCAGCGTCTGGGGCGCGTAAAAATCCATGCCATAATCAATGGCGGCCACAGACTCCCGGATAAACCGGTGGTTTTCCCCGTCGTAGGATCCGATCAGGCAAATGGTCCCATTTCCGTTGTGAAATTCCAATCCTTCCGCAACCATATCCTGGGGAGAGGTCAACAGTACCCCCTTCCCGTCCAGTTGAAAGAAATCCGGGCATTCCCACATCTTTCCGTATTCGTTCCGACAACGGTCCAATATGGTCACAAACTCCCAGTGTTCCACATCCTTCGAAACAAACAGCCCAATCTGCCCGCTGGTATCGTCGCTCCGGCTGCCCACCACAGCGTAAAACAGATCGCCTTCACGCCAGATTTTAGGATCCCGAAAATCTTCCAGGGAACTCCCCTCCGGCAAAGCTTCCCCGGAAATCACCGGATTTCCCGCCAGCTTTTCATATTCTACGCCATCACCCACCGCAACGCACTGGGCCTGACGGATCTCCCCGGTAACCTCGTCTTTCCGAACACCGGTATACATCAAATAATGTTTTCCCTGCCATTCCACGGCACTTCCAGAAAAACATCCTTCCTGGTCATACACCGTGTCCGGCGCAATAGCGCAGGGCAATGCTTCCCATTTGACAAAATCCTGGGTTTGGTAATGCCCCCAGTGCATAGGACCCCACTGCACTGAATAAGGGTGATATTGATAAAACAGGTGATACTTCCCCTGAAATTCCGAAAATCCGTTGGGGTCGTTGGCCCAACCCACCAAAGAGGTGACATGAAAAGACGGACGCTGTCCACGGGGAATCTCCCTGGACACCTTCTTCTCGTATTCTCTCGCTTCCTGCAATTTCTGGCTCATATTCTCTTCCTTTCCTTGGCATGAGAACTCCCACTTCAAAACCTGTCCAGCTTTTCCTTGGAGATCTCCCACCTTCCTTACTTTTTTCCTTTTTTATACTTGTAAGGCGAAACTCAAAAAGTCCCCTATTTTATATCTTATACGCTTTCAAAGGCTTGTCAAGTAAGCGGGGATAAATTCTTGCCTTTTCCAGATTCCGTTTCAACTCAGTACCCCTCTTTCCAAATACCAATTGCCTGGCAGGAATTTTGGGGATATAATAATTTTATTTTATTAAAAAACCTGAGAGCCGTTACCGAAAGATTCTACGGGCATGGTGAATCCGCGGGACTCTTAATCATAAAGAAAGAGCCTTTTGGAACCGGCGCCACCCATTTTATGTACGTTATACCGAGCACGCGGACGCACCATAGAATCTGTCCATAGAAAGGATGCAACTCCATGGAAATCCCTGTTTATACCGTCAGCAACACCATCGCCATCAATATTCTTATTCTATATACCTTCTGGAACTCCCCCAGTTTTCACCAAAAAAAGCTTGTTATACTGCTCTTAGTGGCAAACACGGTCATGAAATTTCTCTGTGCCTGTAATCTGCTGTATCCGGTCAGCACCATACGGATTCCGGAGCTTTTATTTTCCCTATTCGCCTTTGGAGTATATTGTGTGTTTCTCCGGATCGGCATCAGCAGAATCCTGTTTACTTACTTCCTTATCATCGACTATATATCCGCAATTCGAAGAATTTCGTTTATGATCTCCAGGGCCATTTGGTCCTGCCAGCCCCAATCCTGGCCCGATGTTCTGGTATGTGTGACTTTGTACGCCCTGACTCTTCCTCTATTGATGGTTCTATTCCGCAAGTATGGCCCAACGATTTACAACCCCAATACCGCCCTGGCCTCTGGCGGGTCATTTGGTTGATCCCCGCCGCCAATACTTTGATAATTCTCATTTTTACCAATGACTTTGACCCTGCCCGGGCCAACACCCCCCTCTCTTTAATCGTCCGGTTCCTCGCCCTGGTCAGTTCCTTGGTGATCTTTTTCCTACTACTCTGCTCCTTGAAAAACTGGATTCGCCAATCCATTTTGGAAGAGCAGATCCAGCACGGGCAGCAAATTCTCGCCCTACAGCGGGAACAATACGCCCGTCTGCGAGAATACGCCCAAGAAACACGCCAGGCCCGCCACGATTTACGCCAACATCTGCGGCTGATTTAAGGCTATTTAGCCACCGGCGACCGGGAAGCTCTGGGAAATTATATCCGGGAATATGGAATGTCCCTGCCTGCTGATCCTGGAAAACCCTATTGCAAAAATTTCGCTGTGGACACCCTCTTCCGCTATTACGGCGAAAAATGCCAAAAATCCGGCATCGTTTTTGAAACCCATCTGGATCTTCCGGAAACCCTTCCCATACCGGAACCAGATCTTTGCGTTCTCTTTGGTAACCTTTTGGAAAACGCCTTGGAATCTTGTGAGAAACAGGGGTCCGGCCGTATCCAGGCTGCTTCTTCCCTTTCTCCCGACGGCAAAAGGATTTCCCTGGTGATGGACAACACCGCGCCCACGGCTCCCCAGCAGCAAGATGGGGTCTTTTTTTCCACCAAGCATCCAGGACCCGGTGTAGGAACCCAATCGGTCAAAAGCATCGCCGCCGCGAAGGAAAGATAACCTTCCCGTTCTAGCAAGGTATAGCGCACCGTGTTGTCCCGTCTGTCTTGCACCGTATTGGCAAAACCGGTTTTGACCACCCCAGCCAACTCCCCAAACGGTTCTTCTACCATGTCAATGTGCATGGCATTGGCCCAGGCTGTCCCATTGTCCCGCTCCAGCTGGGTGGAAAATACCAGGTTACTGGCCATCACCACATTGGAGCTTTCCCGGCAAACGTTCAGGAGCAGCTGGTCTTCTTCCCCTTTTTCCC
>DXXH01000078.1:9845-12337 GCA_019416395.1 Clostridiales bacterium | reverse complement strand
TTCCAGGAAGGCGGGCGGGAATCCATCACCGCCCCCCGAAGGCAACGGATAAACAAATACAACGGGTTCCACTCCACCACCTGCCGCACAGGTCCGGAAAGCTGGTCCGCCGGATAAAAAATGGCGGAACAGTACATCCACAAAGTCAAAACCACGGAATACAGATGCTTCACGTCCCCAAAGAACGCATAGGCCGTTGCCAGGACGTAGGATATCCCCATGGAGAACAGAAACAGGCAGCCCACAATGGGCGCTAAAAACATCACCGGCCAGCTGATCCACACTTGGAATACCAAAAGCATCACCCCATAAGCCACCAGGGAATATCCCAGATTGACCAATGCCGTCAACCCCCGGGTGAGGATAAACAGCTCCATGGGGAATTTCACTTTCAAAAGCAGTGCCCGGTTATCCGCCAAGGTGGTCATAGCCGCGTTGGTGGTGCCGGTAAACGCCTGCCACAAAAGGTAGCCCGACAGATAGTAAATGGGGTAATTCTCAATGGAGCGGCGGAACATTTGGGAAAAAATCAAGGACAGCACCGCCATGGACAGAAGGGGATTCAACACGCTCCACAAAATCCCCAGCGCCGAGCGGGCATATTTCCGCTTCAATTCCCTGGTGGTGAGCTGTTGAATGACAAACCAATACTGTTGCCTTCGTTCCTCTTTCTCCATAACCACATCTCCTATCCTGGTCTCAGCCAACTCCGTGCGACATGCGCCGCTGTCCGGGCCCACCGGACCCGGTCAAATCCTCGGAAGTGCTTCCTGGGATTTTCTCCATACAGCGCCGCGCTTCCCGGAAGCCAGGCACTGCTTTTTTCCGGCGCTCCAAACACCAGCCGGGCGGGCAAGTGATTCCTTTTCAGCTCTTCTTCCGTGAGCGGCTCTGCCAGAGGGAATGTTTCCCTGTCCCATGGACTGTGGGAAAAGGCCATTTGTCCCAAGGCCGCTGCTTGTTCCCCTGTGGGACGGGTCATCACTTGCCAAAGCCCTTTCCAAACTTCCAAACCTTCTTCTTTGCCCCGGCTGAATAGGTCTGCCGGCACCCCTTCCCCTGCCAACAGCTCTCCATAGGACCGGAACACGTTTCCCATGGCTTCTGAGATTTCCGCTGTAACAGGTGCGCTCCCGAAAACAGGGATAAACTCCCCATGTATTTCGTCATATCCCAAGGTCATTCCCTGGGGAGCAGCAAACACCCCTTCAAAAAAACTGGGTTCCATTCCCCGCTGCATCTTCCAATCCTTTCCCGGCCGGAAGAAAAAACAATTCCACTCCCCGGCCAAGGGTTTCCGGTACAGCCCAGCGTAATAGCCTCTCATCGTTCCCTTCCAGCCCAGACACCGCAACACTTCTGCCAGTGTCTCCTGGGTGGACCCCATCCAGCCGCTGTCCACCACCGCCCAAGAAACCGGCTCCAAAAGGCCTTCCTGATCCAGGTACCCGCCCAAGGCGGGAAAAGCCTGCCGGGAATGCCGGTCCAAACAGGCGGTGAATGTGGAAGAGCTTAATAATTTCCCGGCAAGCTCCTTGGCTGGGACTGTTTTTTCCAATCCCAGCTCCGCCAGAACTACTTCCCGCTCCTGGGTGGAAAGTCCGCCTTGCCGAAGGACGTTCTCCGGGTGGGCGTATTTGAGTTTTCCGCAGAGCTGTCTGACTGCCCCAGCGTGGTCCAAATGATACAAGGGCAACCGCCAGGCGTACCGGGAACCGTACAGATACCGGCAATCCAAGGGAAGACCCCAGGCTTGGCACAGACACCGGCCCATCTGATAGGGAAACCAACCGTCCCGAGCCAAAAAATACAGCCGACTAACCCCTTCCGCCAAAGCCTGTCCCAACACCCATTGGACGAAAGCCCCCAACACCGGGGCAAGAATTTCCCCCGCTGTTTTCAACAGAGGCTCCTGGGGAAGGTTCAGCTGTTTCACCCGGTAGGCAATCCTGGCTTTTGCCTCATTCATGGTATCCCTTCCACCAGCCCACTACTTTTCCAGGAGCCAGGCATGCCGCCAAAGGGCGAAGTGTTCCCCAAGCTGCCAATGGCTTGGGTATTCCCAGTCTGTCCAGGCCTTCCCACCGGAGCAAGGTCTCCCTTAGCCTGCGGGAAGGAGTCCTGCGCAGGTAGGAGTCCCCGTCTTCCCAATATCCCAGCAAGGGCGTGGAAAAATTGTACCCTTGCAATCCCAAAGCATGGAGCCGGAAAAACAGCTCGTAATCCTCACAGCCAAAGTACCGGGACGATTGGCTATACCCCCCTGTATGCTCCAAGACTTCCCTGCGGAACATGACCGACGGGTGGATATAGGGGGAATGGGCCAAGAAATCCTGGGGGCCGGGGCATTCCGGGGGAGTTCTCCTGCCCCACACTCCATCGGCGTCCAACAACAGGGCAGCGCTTCCCACCCACTGGAACTGGGGATTGTCCGAAAGAAACCGGGTTTCCAATTCCAGCCGCCGGGGGAAGCTCACGTCATCGTCGTCCAA
>DXXH01000078.1:0-9835 GCA_019416395.1 Clostridiales bacterium | reverse complement strand
CAGCGTCAGATGTGTATAAGAGACAGATACAGGCCCCGGGCCCGTTCCGCGCATCGGTTCAACCCGTACCCCAGCCCTTTGTTCTCCCGTCCATGGTACAGCCGCACCCTGGAATCCAGCAAAGCCGCCTGTTCCAAAACCATGGCTCCCTGAGGGGACGAGCCATCGTCCCAAAGGACAAGCTCCCAGTTCTCCAACGTCTGCCGCTGAAGGGATTCCACTCCCCGGCGCAGCTTTCCCCAGGAAGGATCGTGGGACCCCATCAACACACTCACCAAGGGCTTATTTTTCATAACGCTCCCTCACTTTCCGGTCCATTTCCCGGTACACCGCTTTCATGGCGGCCCTGGCTTTACTCCGGTCAAAGGGCGCCACCGAATCCACACACCGCCGGGACAGCTCCTGCCGCCGGAAGGAATCCATTCCCCGCAGCAGGGCAATTCCCCGGGCGAATCCCCCTGCGTCGTCCCAGGGGTAAATCAGCCCGTTTTTTCCGTGGACCATATATTCCCGCGTCCCACGGTTATCCGCCGCCAGCACCGGCACTCCCATGGCCAAAGATTCCAGCCCCGCCATACCCAACCCTTCCCGGCGGGAAGGGAATACAGTGGCGTCGGCGCAGCCCAGTAACCGTGGAATATCCTGCCGGTACCCGTACAAGGTCACCACCTGTTCCAACCCACCTTCCTGAATTTCCCGTTCCAGATGGGGCCGGGAAAACCCTTCTCCACAAATCCCATACCGGATATGGCAAAGCCCGCCAGGGCGGCGTTTTAAAATGGAAAGGGCTTCCAACACCACTTCATGGTTTTTGTTCAGGTTCAGCTCCCCCACGGACAGGAGAAACAAATCTTCCGGGCCAATCCCCAATTCTCCCCGCAGCCTTTCCCGGGTTTCCAGGGGTAAAGGCGAAAACACTTCCCGGTCCAGCCCCACACCCGGCAGGCGAAACACCCGTCCCCCTTGGCGCAAGGGAAGCTTCCTGGCCGCAAGGTAATCTTCCTGGTTGATGACCACCAACAGGTCCGTGTACCGGGCCAGGTTCCATTCCACCGGGTAAAACACCACCCGGTTATAAAGGGGCGCTCCTTGGTAAAAATGAAACCCATGGGCGGTGTACACCACCACCGGATTTCGGGACGAAAACCGTCCGGCCAAGCGTCCCAACAGCCCGCCCACCGGAGTATGGAAATGAATCGCCTGAATTTTCCACCGGCGTACCAGTTCCAGCAATTCCCCCAAGGCCCGCCCGTTATCCTCTATCATGTAGGGGGAACGGGCAATGGGGATATGGTGGGCTTCCACGCCCAGGCGGTGTATCCTCTCCAGGTGGGAAACATACCCCGGCTCACGGAGATTGGCGGCGTAATGCACCTCATACCCCATCTCCTGCAAAAGCCTCACGTTTTCCCGCTCAAATTTTAAAAGGAAATCGTTGGTGGTAGCCAGAATCAGAATCCGCTTTTCCAAACGCTGCCACCTCCGCCCAAATCCTGTTTTATAGAAGTGTTTCCCATCCCATGGGAAATATGCGTTCCGCCTTTTCCAATCCTGGCATTTTCCCAGAAAAAAACCGGCCTTTTTCAAGCTTTTTTCCAAAACAAAAAGACCCGTGAGGCGATCTCACGAGTCTTTCCCATTTGTCTATGTGGTGGTGCTCCACCGTGTTTTACGCGTTTTCCAATGTCACATGCTTGGGCTTTGTCAGGAAATGGATCTCCACTTGCTTGGACAGTTCTCCCAGCGCCTGGCACATGCCCTGGTTCATGGCGTCCAGCGTTTGGTTTTTGGCAGTCATGCGCATTTGCTCCTGCGCGTAGTTCTCGCTGGCGTCATGGGAATAGCCGTCCATGCCTGCCAGCCAAATTTCTCCAGCGCCCAACTGAATCAGCAATTTGAGAAGCATCAGGCCGGCGTTATCCCGCACCGCTTCCGGCTGATTCAGCAGTCCCGCATAGCCCACGTGGTATTTCGCTTCCGGACAGGGAATATTGGACGTGACGATCAACCGGTCCTCGCTTCCCTTCCCCAGCTCTTCCATACGGCGCAGGTTGCTCAGGAAAATATAATCCGTGGAAAAACCGGCGTAGTCAAAGTTTACCCCTACGGAAACCACGTCATTCTCCCCGGCGAAGGCTGCTATCTTTTCCGCCTCGTCCCGGGCGCTTTTTCCTGGGGCAATCACCAGCACCCGCTTGCCCTTCACCGCCTGGCCCAGGGCCGCTAGGGAACCTTCCCCCGTTTCCCGGTCCATGTACCGCAGGTACAGGTCTTCCATATAGGCCCGGTCAAAGCTGTTCCGCTTCTCCGGCGCCATGGCGTCGAAAATCTTATCCATATTCTCCACGGTCAGGGTATTTTTCTCCGCCAGGAACAGGGCGTAGTTGGGGTGGACATTGTGGCTAGCGGAAAGATAGTTGGGCAGGGAATAGCCCCAGTAATTCTGCTGGTAGAACCCGTTGAGCACCCGGTCAATGGCCCGGAGCAAGGGCTTTACCTGATACTGGCCGCCAGCGTTGTCATTGAGGTAATCCAGGAACAGCTCTGTGTTCAAATTCCCCGCTCCCCGGCCCATGCCCATAATGCTGGAATCGATGATCAAGGACCGGCAGGTTTGCAAATCAGCCAAGGTCTGGGCATTGGCGTAGGCAAGCTGCAAATTGTTGTGGGAATGGAACCCCACGCAAATGCCTTCCGCCAAGTTGTGCTCGATCATATAAAAGAACCGGAGCATATCCTTGCGTTTCATGGTTCCAAAGCTGTCCACCAGATAGAAGGCGTAGGGACGCAGCTGGTTTGCCCGCTGGATCAGCTCCAAATATTCCTGGTCCGTATAGCTCAGCGCCACCATGGGCTGCAAAAATACCTTATACCCTTTTTCCATCACCTGGCGGGCAAGTTCCATAGCGGGTTCCAGGTCTTTCTTGTGGAATGTCACACGGATCCCGTCCACAGAACTTCCGTCCCACTGGGGCAGATCTTCCGCCCGGTAAGTGCCGTAGTCCATGAGCACCACAAACAGCTTTCCGCGCCGGTCTTCCGGCAGGATCCGAGCCACCTGGTCCAGAGAGGTATACCGGGAATAATCTTCCCGGTACTCCACCTTCTGCGTCAAAAAGCCGCACTCCACAATGTCCACTCCCGCTTGGAGCAGGCTCTCCACAATGTATTTTTCATTCTCAAAGCCAAAATGGCAGTCGTTGCAATAGCCGCCGTCCCGAAGGGTGCAGTCCAATACGCGAATTTCTTTCACTGGGTATTCTCCTTCCCATACTGACGCTGGTAATTGTAGATGGCATCGGCAATGAGGAAATCCTCGGGCTCGTCGATGTCGCAGCTTTCCACCTCGCTCACGGTGACCAGACAGGGGTTATCTCCGATCCGCCGTCCCAGCTTGGTCATCACTTCCCCACGGTAAATGTAAAACCCGCTGGTTTCCTCATAGAGCGGGGGCAAATCCTGGGTCCGGGGAATGGCGTCCAGCTGATAGTTGAAGGGTTTGCCGTCCTTCCACAGGAAGTCCCGGAGTTCCTTTACGGCAAAGGCGGAATCGTACTCCCCGGAAAGCACCGCGTTCAGTCCTTTTTCAATGGATTCCTTTTTGATAAAGGGGGCGGTGGTATGGGTCATCACATACACATCGGCAGGCACTTCCCCGGCAAACCGCTGAAGCACCTCGTTCATCTTGGTGGTATCCTGGTCCAGGTCTTCTCCCCGGCGCAGATATTTTACCCCTTCCGGCAGGAATTCCTGAATCTCGGGGTTGCTGCAATAGACGTACACTTCCTCTACGCCCTCTACTTGCAGCAAGGTGGAAAGAATATACCAGCACAAAGGCTTGCCGTTGGTAAAGGGCTTGGTGTTCTTTTGGGGCAAGCGGCGGTTATTCAGCTTCATGGGCACAATGGCAACGGTTTTCATGGCGATTCCTCCTTAGTTTTCCGAAATTTCCCGGGGTTACTCCCGGTTTTTCTCCAACATCTGGGCAATCAGCGTTTCGCACTCCTCCCAGGTTTTGGGGAAGAAAAACAGGTCCGGACGGGCCTGGCAGATAGTTTTCGTCTGTTCTAGAACGTCGTTGCGCAAGCGGGACTTGTCCTCTACCAATTCACAGAGGAACACCGCTTTGGCGGGGATCCCAAAAACGCACCAGGGATTGGTGGCTGCCGAAGACCCTACCGTGACAAACAACGTGCGCTCAAAGGAGCTGTTCAATACGATCAATTCCCAGGGCATGGCGGTGTCGGTGTTGGTGGCGTAGCCCGCCTGGGCAAACCGGTTTTCCCGGTTGCGGGGGTGGATTTTCACAAAGATATTTTCCTTCCCCACCAGCTCCGCCACCCGGTCCAGCAGCGCCACATCTCCAATATCCACCCCATCGCAGGGATAGGATTCCTCGAAGAACAGCAGCGGCCGGTCGTACCGGTCGGGAAGCTTGTCATACTCAAACACAGTATTTAAAAGCTGGAGCGTTTCCGGGGCATATTCCCCGGGAAGCTTATACACCGGACAGGGAGCTTTCCAGGACAGGGTGTCCGGGTGGAACAGATACACCCCTTTCAGCTTCTGCACCTGGTGGAGCTGAAGCCGCACCTTCCAGGAATTGCTCAAGAGCAGACTCCCCACCTGGGCGGAATAGGTGCTGGCGCCGTCCTCAAACAGCATCCACTCCAGCCGGGGGTTCTGTTTTTTCAGTCCCTGAATCAGGTATTGGTTCATCAGGGACACGTTGGAAAAGAGGAATACATCATACACGTTTTCCAGGTGGAGAAACCCTTCCAACAGTTTCCCCGGCGCCAGCGCCCCCCGGACAATGTTCTTCAGGTTTTTCCCCCGGGCCAAACCGTTCAAGCGTTTTTCTTCCAGATAATAGACCCGGCCAAAACCGCCGGATCTTTTAGCGGCTTCCCACACCTTCCGGGAACCGCTCATCTGGTCGGTAACGATCAGGTCCGCCTGGTCGCCGGCGTAATAGGTGTGGAGCACCTGGGCCGCCACCAACAGCTGGTAAGGCGTACAGCAGGTGACAAGGACTCTTTTTCCCACAGCGTAACCTTCCTTTCCAAAAAATCCCCAGAGAATGAAAAAAGCGGCTTACCGCCGCTGGAAATTCCAAAAAGCAGCCTGGCGCCGTCCCACTCCAAAGCAACGGCCTTACGCTGTCCTTTTTTCTCAAAACGCACCAAAAGGGCCAAAAACCCATTTTTGGGCACATCTAGTATATAACATACCACAACCAGAAAAATAAGTCTAGTCTTTTTTTCTTTTTTTGTTATACTTTATAAGAACCAAACATTTCAAAAAAGGAGGCCGTTGTCATGGACCAGGAAAAAACGCCCCAGCAAGGAATCCCCCCGGAAGAGCTTGCCCATTTGTCCCAGATCTTACGCATGGTGAATCAGGAGTTGGAAGAGGCTGAGCGCTCTGTGGAGCAAATGGACGAGGAATACCGGGAAGTCCAGCTGTATATGGCCGATACCCGCGGGGAAGGGGACGCCAAAGAGATGTTCCAAAACCAGATGGCCCTGAGCCAGATCGACGCCAAAGGCGTGTCGGCCGTGCTCTACCGGGACAGGCTGAAAAAGACAAAGGCCTCCCCCTACTTTGCTCGTATCGATTTTCTCGCCGACGGAGAATCGGAAACCGCTGCCTATTACATAGGGCTTTACGCGTTCCGGTTCCAACGTCAGCTCTACGTGATCGACTGGCGTTCCCCTGTAGCCAGCATGTTTTACGACTTCGAGCTTGGCCCCGCCTTTTACGACGCTCCCCAAGGCCACACCGACGGGGAACTGCGTTTGAAACGCCAATTTAAAATCACAGATGGTGAGATGGAATACTCCTTTGACAGTTCCCAGAACATTCAGGACGACATTTTGCAGCAGGAACTGGCCCACACCTCTGATGAAAAGATGAAATCCATCATCTCCACCATCCAGAAGGAACAGAACCAAATCATCCGCAACGAAAAAGCCCACACCCTGATTATCCAAGGGGTAGCAGGTTCGGGAAAAACCAGCATTGCTTTGCACCGGGTGGCCTTTCTCCTCTACCGCTTCCGGAATACCATTAAGGCCCAGAACGTGACCATCATATCCCCCAACAAAGTGTTTGGGGATTACATTTCCAGCGTGCTCCCCGAACTGGGTGAGGAACCCATCTTCGAGGCCAGCCTGGAAGATCTTGCCCTGGTGCAGCTGGAAGAAGGGGTGGACTTTGTAGGCGACCGGGATCCTCTGGAAACCGCCGACCCAGCCTGGGAACAGCGGGTGAAGTTCAAGTCCACCGTGGAATTCGTAAACCTGATGGACGATTTTATCGAGCGGCTGCCAAAGCTTGCCTTCCAGCCTCACAATTACGAGTATAAAGAGTGGAAAGTGCCGGCGGATTGGATCCAGGGACGGGTGGACGTGTACAAACGCTTCCCCTTGATGAAGCGCCTGGAAATGGTGGCGGACGATATCCACAGCCGGCTGGAAAATGAATTTCTCCGGGAAGAACAGCCTCCTCACCGGAACAAGATTTTCCAGGCCCTGCGGAAAATGCTCACCATGAAAACCACTTTGTCCGCCTACCGGGCCTTTTTCCGGCAGCTGGGGAAAGAACGCTCCAAGCTCTACAAGCCTTTCCAAAAAGGGGTGCTGGAGTGGAACGACGTATACCCTTACCTGTATTTACAGGCAGCCTTTACCGGATTGCAGCAAAGCCGCCTTATCAAACACCTGGTCATTGACGAAATGCAGGACTATAGCCCCATTCAATACGCGGTGCTGAATCTGCTGTTCCAATGTCCCAAGACGATTTTGGGAGATTTCAGCCAATCCATCAATCCCTATTCCCCCTACACGCTGGAAGACTTGCACCAGCTCTACCAGGATTCCCAACTGATGCGGCTGGAAAAAAGCTACCGTTCCACCTGGGAAATCATTCACTTTGCCAAGGGGATCGTTTCCCAAACCGACTTTCAAGCGGTAGAGCGTCACGGACCCGCCCCGGATTTGTTGGTTTTCCCCACACCAGAAGAAGAACTGGACGCTATTTGCCGCCGGGTGGAAGCCTTCCACCAAAGCAAATTCAACGCTCTGGGGATCGTCACCCGAACAAATTCCCAAGCCAGCGCCCTCTATGAAGAACTGCGGGCCCGAGGGGCGGAAGTCAATTTGGTGACTCCGGAAAGCAGCTCTTTCCAGAACGGAGCCACCGTGCTTTCCATTCAAATGTCCAAAGGCCTGGAATTCGACCAGGTGCTTCTGCCCCATGCCACAGAGGAACTATATCACACCGATTTTGACCGGAACCTGCTCTATGTGGCCTGCACCCGGGCCATGCACCAGCTCACGGTCACTTGCACGGGAGCCCCCACTTCCCTGCTACCCTTTGAGCAGCCAGAGCCCACCGAAAAGTAATACAGCCCGCCGCCCAGGGTGCGTCTTGCCAGGGGTGCAACCCGCTTAGGAAATTCCGTTCCTGAAAATCTGCCCTCGCGGATGTGCGCTGGTGTCTTTCTCTGCGCGGGCTCAGCCCGCCGCCCGGGACGCGTCTGGCCGGGGGTGCAACCCGCTTAGGAAATGCCGTTCCTGAAAATCTGCCCTCGCGAATGTGTGCTGGTGTCTTTCTCTGCGCGGGCTCAGCCCGCCGCCCGGGGCGCGTCTTGCCGGGGGTGCAACCCGCTTAGAAGATGCCGTTCCTGAAAATCTGCCCTCGCGAATGTGCGCTGGCGTCTTTCTCTGCGCGGGCTTAGCCCACCGCTCGGGGCGCGTCTGGCCGGGGGTGCAACCCGCTTAGGAAATTCCGTTCCTGAAAATCTGCCCTCGCGAACGCGCGCTGGCGTCTTTCTCTGCGCGGGCTTAGCCCGCCGCCCGGGGCGCGTCTGGCCAGGGGTGCAACCCCCCCAAAAAAAGGGAGAACCAAATGGTTCTCCCTTTTTGCTGTAAATTTAGTGATTGCAGTGACCGCCGCCACAACCGTGTTCCCCACAGGTATGGCCTTCCTGGTGGTGGCCTTCTCCATGATGGGCACAGAGAATATCCGGCTGAAACACCAGCTTCCCTGCCAAAAGATCTTCCACCGCCTGGTCGGCGCTTCCGGTCACACCGCCATAAAGGTCGATCCCCGCCTGGGCCAGGGCCATTTTAGCCCCACCGCCAATTCCACCGCAAATCAGAGTACCAACACCTTGGGCTTGCAGGAATCCCGCCAAGGCGCTGTGACCGCTTCCCGCTGTATCCACCACTTGGGAAGAAATCACTTTGCCGTCTTGGGCCTCATAAATTTTAAACTGCGCCGTGTGGCCAAAATGCTGAAACACCTGACCGTTTTCGTAAGTTACCGCGATTTTCATGATTCTTTCTCCTTTATATGAAAATTTCAATAAAAATTTGACAAAAAAGCAAGGCTCCAGTACAATCAGAAAAAACGATGGGAGGAGCGCTTATGTCTGTGCGCCAATTGAATACAAAAGAGGAACTGTTGGAATGTGGAAGAATCCAAAGCATTGCCTTTGTGTCTTCCTGGGATCAGCAGGATGCCGAAAAAAATCTGGAAACCCCCAATGAACATCCCATAGTCACGTTTGGCCATTTTACCGATGACAACGTTTTGACGGCGGCCATCATGTTCCCGGAATTTCAGATGCGCTATGAGGATCACTGGGTACCCATGATAGGTGTGGGCGGAGTGGCCTCATTGCCGGAGTACCGGTTTGGCGGCGCTATCCGGCAGATCTTTCAAACTGCCCTTCGCTGGATGTGGGACCGGGGAACCGTTTTTTCTTCCCTATATCCTTTCTCCCACACGTACTACCGGAAATTCGGCTATGAATTGTGCCAGCATTCCACACAATATGAGCTTCCTGTGGAATCCCTTTCCAGCTTCCGGTGCACCTGTCACGTCCGCATGTATACTCCGGGCCAGGATCTTACACCCTTTCAGGAAATTTACAACGCTCATCTGGCTGGCTACAATCTGTCGGTCCAACGGGAAAATCACCACTGGGAAAACCTTCTGGGAAAAGACCCTTGCAAACAAAGGCTTTACACCTATTTATTGGAAGACAATGCAGGTCCCTTGGCCTATTTCGTCTTGGCGGCGGAAGATGCAGACGTCTTTTCCAAAGCCGGAAACGTGAAAGAACTGGCATTTGTGCGGCCGGAAGGTTTGTACCAGGCGTTGGGGCTTCTCTACCGGTTAAGCGCCCAATATTCCAAACTCCGTCTGATCCTTCCTGGGGACGTCCCCCTATTCTCCCTGATTCCCGAAAGTTACAACCTGTCCCCCAATATCTGTGATCAACCCATGGCCCGCGTGATCCACGCAGACAAGGCCTTGAAAGAGAAAGCCCCGGGCGAGGGGAAATCCTACACGTTGCGGGTAGAAGACGAGCTTCTCCCGGAAAACGACGGCTTGTTCCAAGTGGCCCAAAACCAGGGGGTGGTTTCTGTCACAAAGCTGCCGAACTCAGACTCCGTCCAAGCTGATCTCACTTTGGATATCCGGGTATTAACCCAGCTGCTGTTGGGATACCTGTCCCTGGAAGAAGCCCTGTACAAACCGGGCGTGGTACTTTCCTCCAATAGGGAAATTCTGGAAACGGTATTCCCCAAGAGAACCGTGTTCCTTACCGAGCATTTCTAACCGGGCAGCTCCTCACCGGGGCCAACGCTCTTCTTTTCCCGGCAGAGGCGGAAACTCCGTCCAGGGCTGGGTCTGGTACCAATAGGCCACGGTAGCCACATCGTCCTGCCGCTCGAATAATCCCCGGTGACACACGCCGATCTGCTGCAATGTCACTCGGATATCCTCTTCAAAGTGGATCGGGTCCGGTATGTGCCACCGC
>DXXH01000077.1:5731-12419 GCA_019416395.1 Clostridiales bacterium | reverse complement strand
TACTCCTCCATTTCATGTTTTAATGTGGGATTGAAAATTTGAGCTCAGTATAACAGCTTTCGTTCTGGTATTCTGCAATGATTTGGAAATGTTTTTTCGAAATACGGACCTTTTGACGTCATTTGCCATTGTATTTCCAAACGAAACAGAGAGGTGGACGGCACACAAAAGTGTCCCATAGCTCAATGGGGTTTAAAAGCGCTGTTGCCCATGGCAAAACGCAGTACGTTTTTGGCGCCCCGCTGTAATTCTCCCAAGGTCAGGCCATTGGCTTTTTCGTGGGACTCCACCGGCGCAGGATCGGGATCCGTGGCAGGAGGGAACCCAGTGCTGGGCTTGGAACCGGGCATCAGCACGTCCACCTGGGAGCGGATCCGGTAAGCGCTGTCCCACAGGTCGGGGAAGTCCGGGTCCACACTGGCGCGCATCCACCAGTCGGTCATGATGCAGCCCTGGTATCCCCATTCTTCCCGAAGCACGGTGGTGCACAAGTCGTAATTGTAATGGTTCCACACACCGTTGATTTTGTTATAGCTGGTCATAATGGTCTGGGGATTGCTTTCCATCACACAGATTTCAAAGGCTTTGAGATAGATTTCCCGCAAAGCCCGCTGGGACACCCGGGAATCGTTTAGGTTCCGGTTGGTTTCCTGATTGTTGCAAGCGAAATGCTTGGGGCAAGCGGCAACGCCGTTTTTCTGAATCCCCAACACGGTAGCGGCAGCCATACGCCCGGACAGCAAAGGATCTTCGGAAAAATACTCGAAATTCCGGCCGCACAATGGATTTCGATGAATGTTCATACCCGGAGCCAAAAGTACATCGCTGCCTTTTAGGCGCATTTCCCGTCCAAGGGCCTGGGAGAGAGCTTCCACCAGCTGTAAATCCCAGGTGCATGCCAGAGCCGTACCGCAGGGCGGCAAGGACGTGTAAAATTGCAGCCGGATCCCCGAGGGGCCATCGGTGGTGGTGATGGCAGGCACACCCATAGCACGGAGTTTTTCTGTAACCCCTGCCATAACTCCCGCATTGCCTTTTGTGCCCAAAGGACTGTCCATAATCAGATCCCCACGGCTGAGGGCGGCCAGATCTTCCAGTGTGAGCTGAGCTACAAAGCTGTCAAGTGAGGCCAAACCCATTGCTACATCTTGCAGGGTGATGCCTTGATCCCCAGTAAAGGGTACTTCTTCTGGCAGACGCTCTAAGATTCGCTGCTTTAACGAGCGGGAAGCAGTGGGTACCGGCTCAAAAGTTTTTTCACCCTGGCGGTTGACCATGCGCTGGAAAGCGTTTTCCGGAGATGGGGGGCACACTTCTTCCAATTGACTGATTACACGAAGTTCCGGTAGGTTGTAGCTTCCTGCCAGGGAAGCTGCCCGCACGTTTTCCCCCACAAACACTTGGTAAGTTCCGGCTTCCAGTACCCAGGCCCAGCGATGGCCCGTACAGCCGGAGTCGTCAAAACTGGCGGCAGCGGAAAGAGGGAAGGAAAGGGTCAGGTTCTGGGTTTCGCCTGGCTGGAGCAGCCGTGTTTTCTGAAAGGCTGTCAGATTCCGGACGGGTTTTCCCAGGACACCCTGGGGCGGTTCGACATAGACCTGGACCACGTTTTTTCCTGGAAAGCTTCCGGTATTTTTCACCTGAGCCTTTACCACGATTTTGTCCCCATGGGCAGCCACAGAAACTGTGTTCACGGCGAATGAGGTATAGCTCAGGCCAAAACCAAAGGGGAACTGGACCGTATCTGGCGCAAAGGTTTCAAAATACCGATAGCCCACGTAGATGTCTTCCGTATAGTTGTTGTAGTCTTCTCCCAGAAAATCTTTAGCACTGGGATAATCCTCATACCGGTAAGCGATGGTGTCAGTGAGTCGGCCACAGGCATCCACTTTGCCGGTGAGCACGTCCGCAGCGGCGTTGCCACTTTCCATGCCCCCCTGCCAGAGTATCAACGCGCCTTCAATGGGATACTCTTCCAGCCAGGAAAGGTCCATAACGCTGCCTGCGTTGACCAATACCACTGTGTGGGGAAAGGCCTTGGTCACTGTGGCGAGCATGGCTTTTTCGTCTTCGGTGAGATAGTAGCTCCCCGGTTCTAACGTATTTTCTCGGGATTCTCCAGCGGCCCGTCCAATGACCACCAAAGCGGTTTGGCAACGGGAAGCGGCTTCCTGTACCAGTTGGTTATCCAAGGGCATTTCCTCAAAATACCGGGGCCAGTGAGCCCAGAACCCCATGTCAGGGGGATTGGCGGCACTCCACTGAGCGTAGGTTTCCATCAAGGGCTGATCCACGGAAACACCGTTATTTTGCAGGCCTTCCATCAGGTTGACGGTGTAAGGCGGATTTACATCACCGCCAGAACCGTAACCAACATAGAACCAGTCAAATTGGACACGTCCGAAAACAGCCACAGGCGTTCCCTCCCGCAAAGGAAGGATCTGCCCATCGTTTTTCAGCAGTACAGCGCCTTCCGCCGCAGCCTGGCGGCAAAGGGCTGGTATGGATTCCTCTACGGTTTTCTCTCCGTAGACGGTTTTCTTAGTCTGCTGGGCCAGTTCGTCCAGCACGCGTGGGGAATTCTTTTTCTTTTTTTCCAAAACAAGTTCCTCCTTAAGGTTCTGATAGGTTTATCATAATACCGGTAGATTTTTTCAGTCAATATCCCACTTTTGCTTAGTGCGCCATTTTTTGAGCTGGGTTGGGCAGGGGACAGGTGGGAGATTGTGGATTTCCAGACTGTTTCTTTTGAAATCCGTACGATTTTTTGGGAAAACTTGATTTCTTTCAATGGAGCAAATTATACTAATAAGATGTTGCTTGATCACTCTTGGGAAAGGCGGGAAAACCATGAGAATTTTACTGGTTGACGATGAAGAGGATATCCTGGAAGGAATGCTTTCCGGAATTGATTTTACCGCACTTGGATTTGACCAGGTCTATACAGCGGACAGCGCTCAGCAAGCCCGGGAAATTCTGGAGAAGGAGCCGGTGGATATCCTTCTCACAGACATTGAGATGCCAGGGGAAAGCGGCCTGGAACTGTTGGATTGGCTGCGGCGTCAAAACAGTGATATTGTCACCATGTTCTGCACCAGCTATGCCAATTTTGACTATGCCAAGAAGGCGGTGGAAATGCACAGCTTCGACTATTATTTGAAGCCGATTTCCTATACTGAGCTGGCCGCCCATTTGACTTCCGCTGTGGAAGAGGTGCGAAAGAAGCGGAGCGAATCTGCCTACCGTCAAATGGGGGAATACTGGCTTAAGGGCCGTCAGGAAAACAGGACAGGCTTTTGGGTCAATGTACTGACTTCCGTAACCCCATTGGCGGAAGCTGTCCGGGCGGGGGGAGAGAAGGGGATTACCTATGGCGAACAGGACCGGTTTACCCTTTGCTGTGTCCGGGTGATGGATCAAGATCCCCAGCCGTTGGAGCAGTGGAAAATTTATGGTTTCCGCAATGTGGCGGAAGACCTGTTCCGGGAAAACGGATTGGAATTGGAAGCGATGATCCTTTCCAAAGAAAGCCATTGGTCCTTGGTGCTGCGGCAGGGAGACAAGGCCACTCCAGAGGACTTTTGCCGCACAGCGCTGTTGTTGTTGCGCCAGGCGGAAGAGTTGTTCCACGTGTCAGCCAATGGATATTACTGGAAAAATTTAAAATTGTTTGAGACCAGGGAAGCCTATAAAAAACTGTTGACAGCGGATAAAGAAGACGTGCTGCGGGCCAATTTGCTGACAGACGGGGCAGTGTATCAACCCCCAGAAGGCAGTTATGGCCCAGCTGTCATGGAAGGCTGGGCCGAACTGCTGACGGCGGGAAGGATTGAAGAAATCTCTTCCGCGGCGTCCTTGGTTTTGAAACGTTATGAGGAAAACCATACATTAAACGCCAGGTTTTTAAAAGCTATGCGGGCGGACATCCAGCAGATGGTCTTTTCGGAGCTGAACCAGCGGGGGATCAACGTGCATACCCTGTTCAACAATCCCCGTTACGAGCAGCTGCTGGAATGGTCCTTGGATTCTGTAGAGCGGTTTCAAACGTATTTGGAATACTTATTTCACCAGACAGAAGAACAGATGCATTTCGCTGCCCAAACCGATACGGTAGTGGGAAGGGTGAAAAGCTATGTACAAGAGCATTTGAGCGAAGAGGTCAATCGAACCAATGTGGCGAAACAGTTTTTCCTGAATCCGGACTATTTAGCCCGCCTGTTCAAAAAGGAAACCGGGCAAACCTTAGGCAGCTATCTGCAAGAGCAGCGCGTTCTGGAAGCGAAAAAGCTTTTGTGCCAGTCAGGACTTCCGGTAAGCGTAGTAGCCCAGCGGGTGGGCTATGACAACTACAGCTATTTTTCCCAGTTTTTCCACGAGAAAACGGGAATGAGCCCCAGCCAGTTCCGAAAGCGCTTTGGGCATTGATCAGCCCTTTACCGCGCCCAGCATAATGCCGTCGGCGAAGTATTTTTGCAGGAAGGGATAGAGAATCAGAATGGGGATCATTGCCACAAAGGCAATGGCCATTCGTATGGATACCTGAGGCGTTTGCATCAGGGAACCGGAATTGGCGGAAGAATTGGCCAGCAGCGCTTGGATATCCTGTACCATGCGGTTGAGCAGCGCTTGGACGCTGAGCATACGGTTATCGGAGATATAGTACTGTGCGTTGGTCCAGTCGTTCCAATAGCCCAGCCCGGAGAACAGGCCAACGGTGACCATAATGGGCTTGGACAACGGGATCGCGATGCGGAAGTAGATGCTGAGATAACTTGCCCCGTCGATTTTAGCGGCTTCGTAAAGCTCGAAGGGAATGCTGGTGCTCATGTAGGTGCGGATCAAAATGACGTTGAAAGCACCCAGCAGGAAATTGGGCAGGATATAGGCCCACAGGGTGTTGCGGATTCCAAACCAGGAAGTCCACATGATGTAAGAGGGGACCAGGCCGCCGGAGAACAGCATGGTGAAGAACACGAAAAAGCTGAGGAACCGGCGTCCGGGCAAATCCTTGAGGGAAAGCGGAAAGGCCATCAGGGTGGAGAGCAGTAAACAGCCGATTGTACCGATTACTGTGACCACGATGGAAATTCCATAGGCCCGCAGCAAAGTTGCAGAGTTGCTAATGATGTACTCATAAGCGTACAAGCTGAATTTTTCCGGGAACAGGGAATAGCCGTTGACCACCAGGGTGTTCTCATCGGTGATCGAGGACATGAACAACAGCAGCAAGGGCAGGATCATCGTAAGGGTGACCAGGATCAGAACCACGTTGATGACCACCTGGTACACTTTTTGTCCTTTGGATAGAATCATAAATACACACGCCTCCTCAGTTAGAAAATCGCGTTTTCGGCGCTGACCTTACGGACAACCAGGTTGGTGGTCATCACCAATGCAAAGCCGACAATGGATTGGAAAACACTGGCCGCTGCGGAACGCCCGATCCCACCGGCGGACATCAACGCCCGGTATACATAGGTGTCGATGGTTTGGGTAACGGGATACAGGGAACCGGAGTTTTGAGGCACTTGGTAAAACAGGCCGAAATCGGAGAAGAAGATTTTGCCCACGCTCAAAATCAAGAGGGTGACAGCGGCGGGAATCAGGAACGGCAGAGTGATGTGAGTGATTTGCTGCCATTTGTTGGCGCCGTCCAGAGAAGCTGCTTCAAACAGGGAATTGTCAATACCGGCGATGGCGGCCACATAGATCAGGGTACCGTAACCCACCCCTTTCCACAAGTTGGTTATAATCAGGATAGCTGGCCAGTATTTTGTGTCACTGTACCAGGAGATAGGTTCTTGGTTGAAGAAGGGGAGAATGGTGTTGTTCATCATGCCGTTTTCCTGGCTGAGAAGGGCAAACACAATATAGCTGACAACCACGATGGAGATCAAAAATGGCAGCAGCAGGGAGCTTTGGTAGACAGTGCGCATGCGCTTGTTGACCACGTCGGACAGAATGATGGCCAGCAGGATCCCCACCACGTTGTTCACAATGATAAAGGCCACGTTGTAGAGCAATGTGTTCCGTAAAATGATAAATGCATCGCTGGTGCCAAAAAGGAATTTGAAATTGTCCAGCCCGACCCATGGGCTGCCGAACATGCCGTCGTTCACGTTGTACTGTTTGAAAGCCACTACGATGCCTGCCATGGGAATGTAGTTGTTGATGATCAGATAGGCGATTCCTGGCAGCATCATGGCATACAGGGGCAGATAGGGGAGTAATCTCCGAGCCTTCCGTTTCATGTAATACACCTCCGTAAATAAGACTGCCGGTGGCCAAGTTTGACCACCGGCAGGGCGGTTTTATTGCTCAGCGAGCCAAGCGTCCAGCTGTTCCTGTTTTGCCTGCATGACTTTTTCCAGGCCAGCCGCGTACAATTCGTCGTTGAAAGATTTCAAAGTTGCTTCCAGATCCTCGACCACGCCGAAGGAAAGATCCTTCAAATACTTATCCTGGACCGTGGTCAGCTGGGCGATTTCATTCGCCACGCTGGTGGAGTCGTAGGTGAAGCCCAGAGCCTTGGATTTGATGCAGCTGTCGTTGTAAGCCTCATACTGCTCCAGCAGGTCGGTGGGGTTTCCTTCCCAAACGTGACCAGCGAACTGGTTGGGATACATGTAGCCCATATCCTGATGATATCCTACGTTGGTGGCGTCTACGCCATCGGGATAGGTGGCAG
>DXXH01000077.1:0-5721 GCA_019416395.1 Clostridiales bacterium | reverse complement strand
CTGCTTCCACCCAGTCTTCGCCTTCAATGCCCCAGTTGATCAGGTCGGCGAACTCACCGCTGCCGTAGACCCAGTTCAGGAATTCCACAGCTTTCGCGGGATCTTTGGAAGCGTTGGCCACAGAATACAGGGTTGCCACGGAGTTGGTGGTGACAGCGTCGCCCAGAGGAATGACATACCACTCGTAGCCGGTCTGGGAGAGCTTTTCCTGTTTTGTGTTGGGCTTGCGGGCCATGATGGTGGAGAAGGTGTTGCCCGCCTTCATTTTCACTTCGCTGGAGTCTGTGTTGACGGCGATGTCCTGGGAAGAATAGCCAGCGTCGTACCAGCTTTTGCCGATTTCACAGAACTGACGGAACAGGTCGGACTCGTACATGTTGGTCACAGTGGTTTCCTGTCCATAGTCGGCCAATACGCCAAAGCCGTCGCCCAAGGTATCCACATAGGACTGGCCCATCATAGTGCCCATGATCCCAGTGCCGTCGAATACGGTCATTTCGGGGTGAGCTTCTTTCACAGCAGCGAACAGCTCTGTGATCTGGTCAAAGGTGCTCAGGTCATCGGTGGTGACGCTGAAATCCTCTTCAGTGTATCCCAGTTCGTCCATGATGTCCTTTCTGGTGACCAGGGAGCAGGGGTAAGCAGCTTCTTTCACCATGGGCAGGCCGGTGAGGAAATCGCCCACATAACCGGCGTCGATCAGGTCGCCCACATATTCCTTAATGTTGGGGATCTGATCCAGATAGGGGGTCAGGTCCACAATGTACTGGGAAGTGATGAAGGTGGAAGCCTGGCCGGCGGGCAGAGGCATCAAATCCATGGGTTCGTTGGCAGCCATCATCATGGGAAGCTGGGAAATGAACTCGCTGAAAGTCATGGGGATCAGGTTGACCGTCATGTTCAGTTCTTTCATGGTGAGCTCGTTCATGGCGTCCCGTACCTTGTCCATGTTGGAACCGGTGGAAGCGACCAGATAAGCGAAATTGATTTCATAGGGTTCCTCGTTGGAAGTGGTTTCCGTCGTGGCGGATTGTCCATCTGTGTTCGAGGTGTCAGCGGTGCTGTCTGTTCCACCGTTATTGCCGGAACAGCCGGTGAGCAAGCTGAGGCACATTGCCAAAGCAAGACCGAGGGCGAGTAATTTTTTCATGGTTTTCCTCCATTCTGAAATACGGTTGATCAATGTGACCAATTCCCGGGGCCCACGGGAGTGGTGGTTTGTTGTATTTACATTTACAGCATACCGCAAGAAAAGTTTAAAAACTATTAAAAAATTGGAGGTGAATTTTTGCTATCCGGACTTTTTGGCGGTTCCGGTTTGACAAGCTCACCTCAGTTGACTAAAATAAAAGCGCTAAAATAATTTAAATATTTTAGAAAAAATATACAAAAAGACGAGGTGGGCCTGATGAGCCAACAGCGGAACTCTTATTCGTTGAGGAAGATCTTGGCGGTAATGCTTGCCATTTTGGTGCCGGTTTCCGTGGGCGGGATTTTTTTCATTCTGTTCACGATCAAAGACACCCAGGACCAGGAATCGGAAGCCACGCAAAACGCTGTGGAAGCTCAGGTGCAGCAAGTGAGCACGGAATTGCAGCGTGAAAATAGTTATCTGGTGGATTTATTATTGAACAATTTCTATATGGAAGCCATGCGCCAGGCCACCAATGTAAACGATCGGAACACAGCGGCCAGGGAAGTGCTTTCCCAATTTGAATATGACGCGATTGTATGGGGAACGACTTTCAGCTTTGCCTGTTTTATGCCGGAAGAGGATTTCGTATTCTACCGGTACAACTATGATTTCCCCTATGAGGCGAATGTGGCTTTGAAGAATATGTTTGAGAGAAAAATCAGTCAGGGGAAGTTAAATCAGTCTTCTCTTTCCTGGGAGAGCGTCCGTCATGGGGAAGAGGTATACCTTTATCAGGTCTATTATTCCGAAGGGGTCTACCTGGCAGCCTGGGCTTCTGGAGACGAGCTTTTTTTGGACATCAAGGCCAATACACTTTCCGCCCAAGGGGAGATCCAATATCTGATGCCGGGAGAGAAGGGGAAACCCACAGGTACCTCAGAAAAATTTTACCTGGAACTTTGCCCGGAGTATACAGATTTATGTGTGGTGTTTTCCGACGAGCCTTATTTGGAGTGGGGACGTTTTTCCCTTATCATCGGGTTTGTGTTGTTTATCCTGTTGGTGGTGCTGGGAGTGGCGGTTTATTCCCTGCGCTATTACCGTCGTCATGTGCAGCAGCCTTTGGATAATTTTATACGCCATGTGGGGGATTATGCCGCGCAAAGGCAGACTGTAAAGCGTGGGGGGATCCAGGAGCTGAACAAAGCGGTAGAAGCCTTCGACGACCTATCCGGACAAATCCAAAAGCTGAGAATTGACTTATATGAGGAAAAACTGGCGCTTGCCCAGACGGAGATGGAATATTACCAGCTTCAGATCAAGCCCCACTTTTTTGTCAATTGTTTTTCCCTGATTCACGCTATGGCTCAGAAGCAGGAATATGAGCGGATTCAGGATTTCTGCGTCAAGCTTTCCAACTATGTGCGGTACTTGTTTTCCCAGAGCTTGAGCCTTGTGCCACTGGAAAGGGAGCTTTCCATGGTCCGGGAGTTTTTGGGGATCCAGCAGATACGTCACCGGGTAAATGTCCAGTTCCAGGAGAAAATCCAAGGCGTTACCGGTGAGTTGAAAATCCCACCATTATCCCTGCTTACCTTTGTAGAAAATACGGTGAAGCATGGGGGCTCGAAAAATATCTCCATTGAAATCAAAGGGGAAGTGCTTGCTGCAGAACAAGGCCGACGGTTACGTTTGTACATACAGGATACAGGAGTGGGATTCCCTGAGGAAATGCTGGGGGAGAACCCTGTGCTGGGAGAGTCGGGGGAATCGGGAAAGCATTTGGGGATCCGCAACATTCAAAAGAGAATGCAATTCCTGTTTGGGGAAAATTATTCCTTGCGTTTTCAAAACAACTCCCAGGGCGGACTGGTGATTTTGGAGCTTCCCTGTGCAGAAGAGCTGTAAAAGATGTCTGGATATCAACAAATGGTGTGTCCTTTCGTGATAGTTTTTAAAATCTGTCCCATGCTATCATAGATACAGTATCAAGTTCCTGACGGAGTGGGCCCCTCCGGGCGGGGAGAAAGAGATCAAGAAAGGATTGAGTGATGACATGGGTAAATTTGTTTGCAATTTTATCAGTTATTCCCTAAAGCGCACAGTGGATATTACGGTAGTGGTGCCCACTCCCACACTGACAGACGGATTCACTTTGGAAATGGACCCCACCGCACCCATCAGCCACAAGCCTCAGCATAAGTATCCTGTGCTATACCTGCTGCATGGCATGGGGAACAACCACGCCACCTGGACGGGATACACCAATGTGGAAATGTACGCCGAGGAGCAAAATATCATTGTGGTGATGTTTTCGGCCGAAAATAAGAGTTATATTGACGTGCCCGGAGGCGGCATTTTGCAGGACAATTTTTTCCAGTTCCTTCACGAAGAACTGCCTGATTTTGTATCGGGTATGTTCCCGGCCTTGACGGAACCAGAGCACACCTATATCGCTGGCCTGTCTATGGGCGGATATGGTACGTTGATTCACGGGTTTACCAATCCCCAGCAGTACAAAGCCATGGGAGTGTTTTCCGTGGGAGGATCTTTGCCGCCCCAAACCGATGAAAACGGCAATCCTGTGGAGCGCGAGGAGCGTTGGGAGCCTATGAAACTGGCGGAAAAGATCCACAAGGAAGGCCGCCCGTTTCCCAAGATGTACATAGCCTGCGGAGACGCAGATCCTCTGTATCCCAGTGCGGTGGAGTTGCAAGAAAAGATGAAGGAATTGGGAGCGGACGTAACGTGGGTTTCCCGGCCGGGTTTTGTGCATGAGTGGCGTTTTTGGGACGAGCAGGTGGAAGCGTTCCTGAACTGGATTCCCCGCACGGATTTTTACGCGGGAAGCAAGCGCCGAATTTAAGAAGATAGGGGGGAGATATCATGGGAAAATTCATCTGTAATTTTATCAGTTACGCATTAAAGCGCACCGTGGATATCACAGTAGTCGTGCCCACGCCCACTATTCCGGAGAGCATGGCACGGGGATTGGATCCAAATGTGAAGGTGCGGCATACTCCGGAAAAGAAATTCCCGGTGCTGTATTTGCTTCATGGTGGTGGAAATAACCACGCTACCTGGACAGGGTATACCAATGTGGAAATGTACGCCGAGGAACAGAATATCATTGTGGTGATGTTCTCGGCGGAAAATAAAAATTATGTGGATATGCCGGAAACAGGCATTTTGCAAGACAAATTTTTCCAATTCCTCCATCGGGAATTGCCCGATTTCATAACGGGTATGTTTCCGGCTTTGGAAGAACAGGAACACACCTATATTGCCGGGTTGTCCCTGGGTGGTTTTGGCACGTTGATCCATGGGCTGACAAATCCGGAACAATATAGAGCTATGGGTGTATTTTCGGTGGGCGGTTATTTGCCGCCGCAAAAAGACGGACATGGAAATACGATCGAGCCTCCAGAATCTTGGCAGCCGATGAAATTGGCGGAGAAGCTTAAAAAGGAGAACCGTCCGTTCCCCAAAATGTACATTGCTTGTGGGGAAGAGGATCCTCTGTTCCCCAATGCCAGCCAGCTGCAAGAGGACATGAAAGAGTTTGGGGCCGATGTGACATGGGTGCCCCGTCCTGGATATGTGCATGAATGGCGTTTTTGGGACGAACAGATAGAAGCATTTTTGAACTGGATTCCCAGGACTGACGCCTATGCGGGAAGCAAACGGAGAATTTGAGATAGGAAACTGAATAGAGAAACGCTCCAACGCAAAAAAACAGCGCCTCACGCATGCTCCAGTATAGCATGCCATTTAAAAAATAAGGTGCGGTTTCAGAAAGCGTGGGGCGTTTTTTGTATCCTTGTGGGAAATGCGCGAATTACTTGGGAGTGCAGCCCCTGACTATGCTAGAGAAAGATAAAACCGAGTCTAAAATGTAGATAAAAAGAAAACGCGCCTCGCAAAGTGAAGTGCGTATCTTGGGTCCAGCGTCACGCTGGCGGCTGTACCGAACAAAAATGGACCTGATAAAAGCGCGGGCAAAAAAGTCGCCAATCGCACAAAAGTGAGCTTCGCGACTTGGGTCCATCGTCACGTCGGTGGCTGTACTGAACAAAAATAGACCTGCTAAAAACGCGGGCAAAAAAAGTCGCGAACTCCACAAAAGTGAAATTCGCGACTTGCCTGGGGTGCAACCCCTGGCTTTACTGAACGAAAATGAACCCTTTTCAAAAAAGAGAAGCAAAAAAGCTAGGTTTTATGCTGGTTTCCATCAGTTCCTTGTTCAGAAAATGCTCACTGAACAAAAATGAAACCGATTATTCTGAAGGTTTGGGAGATTAATTTTCTTCTCTAAATTCCGAGTGAACCAGCGTCAAATCCCCATTCGATTCTTTACGGAAGGTATTTTCCTCGTAATAGAAAGAGCAGGAAAACCTTCCATTCTCAAACCTTGGCAAAGCGTAGTATAGCCGGTTAACCAGGGTGGTTTCATCCTCATGAATATCAAAATTTCCAAGGGGAACAGCGATTTGTTCCTTTGTAAATATGTACTGAACAGATGTCGGCATAATCAGGCAACCTCCTGGGAATGGGCTTTTTCTACCATCTGGCCAAAGGAGCGGATG
>DXXH01000076.1 GCA_019416395.1 Clostridiales bacterium | reverse complement strand
CCATGGAATCAGGCAAATAGATATCGCAGCTTTTGCTGCGGCCGATGGAATTCTCCCAGTAAAGCACAGGGAAACGTGTCCCGGAAGCCTCGTCCCACAGCATGATTACCGGGTCACGCCGGCGCTGCCCCTTTTTAAAGGAAGTATAGCACCGCCACAACACATACAGCACAAGAAACGGCACGATGATCCGCACAATCAAAAGCACTGTGGGCAGCAGTCCGGATTGCAGAAATTCCAAAATCATTTCCAAGACTCATCTCCCCTTTCCCTTCGCCGGAACTACCCGGCTCAATTCCGCTCTTGCAAGGGGATTGTCTCCCCGTTATTCTTGTGGATCATCCCGCTGGGCAGAAAACCCCGCATCATGGAAAGAGGATACACACGGGAGCCTCTTCCCACCACGGTACCGGGATTCAGAACGCTGTTACATCCCACTTCCACATGGTCCCCCAGCATGGCGCCGAACTTTTTCAGCCCGGTCTCCACCTTTCGGAATCCTGCATGTACCACCACCGGGGTCTTATCCTGCTTCACGTTGGAAGTCACCGCCCCAGCGCCCATGTGGGATTTGTACCCCAGAATGGAGTCCCCCACATAGTTGTAATGGGGTACCTGCACATTGTCAAACAAGATTACATTTTTCAGCTCCGTGGAATTGCCCACCACGCAGTCGGCCCCCACCAGGGCGTTGCCCCGGATAAAGGCCCCTGGACGGACTTCCGTTCCGGGCCCGATCACGCAGGGACCAGCGATAAGATTGTTGGGGTAGATTTTCGCCGTCTTGTGGATCCACACGTCTTCCCCCCGCTGTTCATACTCCTCTGGGGAAAGGGTTTTCCCCAGCTCCCGGATAAACTGGCCAATCTGGGGCAGGGCTTCCCAAGGATAGGTGGTTTTCTCCAGCAACGGAGCTGCCACGGTATGGGTCAGGTCGTAAAGTTCTTTGGTATAGAGCTTGGATTCTTCCGTCATAGGTTGAGTCTCCTTTCCACAGGCTGTGCGCCCGATCAACACAAATCCCAAAACCGGCTGGATCTTCTCCGCCGGCATGGTTTTCCTTTTGAAAAGAGGGCGGACTTCTCCGCCCCCTCTTTTTTAAAATTACTCAGCTTTGAAATTGCAGTACTGTCCGGTCAATAGTGTCCAGCTGGTTGGTATCCAGCTGCAGCTCCCCTTCTGAGGTCTGGCGGATATCCAAAGCAATGGTGATAGCCTCGGTTCCATACTGGATATTGGAAAGCTGCCCTTGGCAATACTCCACCACTTTATCCACAAACAGCTCATTGGCATTTACTGTTTTAGCTGGCTCCTCTTCCTGGGCCTGGCTGCTGGAGCTGTCTTCATCATCGCTTTCGCCGTAGCCGTAATCGTTCCCGCTGTCCTGGTCATAGCTGTCCCCGTAACCGTCGTCATAGCTATCATAGCCATATTCATCGCCGGTATCACTGGTATCGCTATCTTCCTCATAAGCACTGCTTTGCGAGTTGGCTGCGGTGGCCTCTTTCTGGGCTTCCTCACGCAGAGTGTCGATTTCGCTCTCCAATCCGCGGAAATTCACAATGGGGACAATTTCCACTTCCAGGTAATAGCCGCCTTCCACCTTCTGCTCGTCTTTCACGGTGAAATCCGCCTGATTCAAGGCCTGGCGCA
Organism: Clostridiales bacterium; assembly: GCA_019416395.1. Taxonomy (GTDB): domain Bacteria; phylum Bacillota; class Clostridia; order Oscillospirales; family Acutalibacteraceae; genus Acutalibacter. The sequence goes on along the minus strand of DXXH01000076.1, from coordinate 10,795 downwards.
TCACGTCCTCTAACTGTGCCAGCTGGTCATCGCTGGGGCTGATACCATAGGTATTGCAGAAATTCACCGCGGCGTTCTGCACAGTGGTGGCATTATTCTGCGCCGCTTCCTCTTCGCTGGTTCCAGCCAGGCTCACGTACTCCGTGTTATCCCCTTTATAGGAGCTGTTCAGCAGCGCCCGAAAATAGCCTGACACGTCGTAATCGGCGAAACCGGTCATGGGCAGGGAACAGCCTGTCAACAGCAGCGCCATGGCCACAGCTGCCGCAAAGGAGACCCATCTGCATCTTTTTTTCACGTTGTGTCCTCCTTTTTGCGGCTTACTCGTTGCGGCCGCAGCACTTCTTGTATTTCAGACCGCTGCCGCAGGGGCAGGGATCGTTCCGGCCAGGCTTTTTCTGCTTGTGCACCGGCTGTTTCTGGGCGGTCTCATCGCTGGCGGTAGAAGCGGTGGATTCCTGGGCCACCTGCTCCCGCTGGGAAGCTTCCTTCTTCCGCAGCCGCACCGTGAGGATCATCTTGGCAGTGTTTTCCCGAATGGCGGCGATCATACCGTCGAACATCTCAAAGCCTTCCAAGCGGTATTCCACCACCGGGTCCTGATGGGCATAGGCCCGCAGGCGAATGCCATCCTGCAACTGCTCCATGGCGTCGATGTGGTCCATCCACTCCTGGTCCACATTCCGCAGCAACACAACCCGCTCCACTTCCCGCATAATGGGGGAAGTGAACTCCTGTTCCTTCCGTTCGTACAGCTCGTCGGCCTTCTTCTGAAGCTCGTTCACCACATGCTCCGGTTCCAGGTCCTCGATCTCAGACTTGGTGAAATGCAAATCTTCCGGCCCGATCAGCCAGCCAAGATAATGCTCTCGCAGGCCCATCAGATCCCAGTCGTCATGGGGCACATTCTCCGGAAGGAAGGTCTTCACGTTGGCCTCAATGGCCTCGTGAATCATCTTTTGAATGGACTCCTTCATGTTCTCCCCATTGAGCACCTGGTCGCGCTGGCCATAGATGATCTGCCGCTGGCTGTTCATCACCTCGTCATACTGCAGCACGTTCTTCCGGATGGCGAAGTTCCGGCTTTCCACCTTCCGCTGGGCGCTCTCAATGGAGTTGGACACCATGCCCGCTTCAATGGGCATATCGTCGTCGATCTTCATCCGGTCCATCAAGTTTTGCAACCGTTCCCCGCCAAACAGGCGCATCAGGTCGTCTTCCAGGGAAATGTAGAACCGGCTCTTACCAGGGTCGCCCTGACGTCCGGCACGGCCACGCAGCTGGTTGTCGATCCGGCGGGATTCGTGACGCTCCGTACCGATGATATACAAACCGCCCAAATCCCGGACCTCCTGGGCCTCGGGGGCGATCTGCTCCTTGTATTTCTTATTCAGCTCCGCAAAGGTCTTGCGGGCTTCCAGAATTTCCTCGTCGTCCGTGTGGCTGTAGGCAGTGGCTTCCACCAGAAGCTCCTCGCTGTAGCCCATTTTCCGCATTTCCGCTTTGGCCATGAACTCCGCGTTGCCGCCCAGCAGAATATCGGTACCACGGCCCGCCATGTTGGTGGCAATGGTCACAGCCCCTTTCCGGCCGGCCTGGGCCACGATCTGGGCTTCCTTCTCGTGGAACTTGGCGTTCAAGACCTCATGCTTGATGCCCCGGGCTTTCAGCAGCTTGGAAAGCAGCTCGGACTTCTCAATGGTGATGGTACCCACCAGCACAGGCTGGCCTTTTTCATGGTGCTCCACAATGTCGTCGATCACCGCGTGGAATTTGGCCTTTTCCGTCTTGTACACCACATCGGGGCAGTCTTCCCGGATCATGGGCCGGTTGGTGGGGATCTCCACCACGTCCAGCCGGTAAATCTCGGAAAATTCCTCCTGCTCGGTCATGGCGGTACCCGTCATACCGGAAAGCTTGTCATACAGGCGGAAATAGTTCTGGAAGGTGATGGTGGCCAGGGTCTTGCTCTCCCGGGCGACCTCTACCCCTTCCTTCGCCTCGATGGCCTGATGCAGGCCCTCGTTATAGCGGCGGCCATACATCAAACGGCCGGTGAATTCGTCTACGATGATGACTTGCCCATCTTTCACCACGTAATCCTGGTCCCGGTGCATGATGCCCCAAGCCTTGATGGCCTGGTTCACGTGATGCTGGATCCGGATATTGTCCGGGTCGGTCAGGTTCTCTACGCCAAAGAATTCTTCGGCCTTTTTCACGCCCCGGCGGGTCAGGGAACAGGTCTTCAGCTTCTCGTTGACAATGTAGTCGTAATCCTTGTACAGCTCGTCATTGTCCTCTTTCTCATCGGTTTCCTTTACCCGGATGGGAGTCAGGCTCCGGGCAAAAGCATTGGCCCGGCCGTACAGGTCGTCGGCTTTCGCTCCATGTCCGGAAATAATCAGAGGGGTACGGGCCTCGTCGATCAAGATGGAGTCCACCTCGTCCACGATGGCGTAATTGTGGCCCCGCTGCACCTTGTTTTCCTTATAGATCACCATATTGTCCCGAAGATAGTCAAAGCCCATCTCGTTGTTGGTGCCATAGGTGATGTCGCAGGCATAGGCGGCTTTTTTGTCCTTGGACGTCATGCCGTTCATGGCCAAGCCCACGGTCAAGCCCATAAAGTTGAACACACGGGCCATCATTTCCCCCTGGTACTTGGCCAGGTATTCGTTGACGGTGACCACATGGACGCCTTTGCCGGTAAGGGCGTTCAGGTAAGCAGGCAGAGCCAGGGTAAATGTTTTGCCTTCACCGGTTTTCATTTCACTGATGCGGCCCTGATGCAAGATGATGCCGCCCTGAATCTGCACGGGGAACAACCGAATGGAGAGCACCCGGTCCATGGCTTCCCGGCAAGCCGCGAAGGCGTCGGTCAGAATGTCGTCCAGGGTAGCTCCACCCTGAAGCCGTTCCTTCAAAATCCCCGTCTGGGCTTTCAGTTCCTCATCGCTCATCTTTTTGTATCTGTCTTCCAGCTCCAGCACCTGGTTGACCAAGGGCTGAATGCGTTTCAATTCCCGTTTGCTATAGTTGCCAAACAGCTTTGTCAAAATATTATTTGCCATAAACGTATCATGCCTTTCTTCCAGGGAAGGCTTTCCCCGTTCCATCAAAGGTTTGGGCCGCAGGTTGGCGGCGCATATATGTGGTTATTATACCATGGGAGCCAGTCCCTTTGCAAGGAATGCCACAGTTTATTTACAATTTCCCGGACTTCTTTTCCCTCAGGGCTTTTCATTCTGGGAAAAATTTGTTATAATATCTTGCATTTTGAATAAGAGATAGGATGTGTGGTATGCAAGCGCAGGAATCTAGACAAAACAAAATGGGTACTGCCCCCATTTTGCCCCTTATTTTCTCCATGGCACTGCCCGCCATGTTCTCCATGCTGGTGCAGGCTCTTTACAACATTGTGGACAGCTACTTCGTGGCCCAGGTCAGCGAAAAAGGGCTGGCGGCCGTATCCCTGGCGTTCCCCCTGCAAAACCTGTTGATTTCCTTCGCTGTGGGTACCGCGGTGGGCGTCACCTCGCTGATCTCCCGGCGACTTGGCCAGGGCCGGCAGGAAGAGGCTAACAGCGCAGCCGCCCACGGTATTCTTCTGGCCGTCTGCACCTGGGTGCTGTTCGCTATTTACGGAGCGTTTTTCTCCACCCCCTTTTTCCGGCTCTTTGAGACAGACCAGGAAATCATTCAGATGGGCAGCTCCTATATTTCCATCTGCTGTGTGTTCTCCTTTGGGGTGTTCGTGGAAGTAACCCTGGAAAAAACTCTTCAGGCCACCGGCAATATGATCTGGCCCATGGTCTTCCAGCTGATCGGCGCTGTCACCAACATTATTCTGGACCCCATTATGATCTTCGGCCTGCTGGGCTTCCCCGCCATGGGGGTAGCCGGCGCTGCCATCGCCACTGTAACCGGTCAGATCCTGGCCATGGTCGTGGCAATCCTGGTAGTCACCTTCCGGGATCACGACATTCACATCACCTTCCGGGGGTTCCGGCCCAACGGAAAAATCATCAAAGACATTTACATTGTAGGCGTGCCCTCCATTGTCATGCAGTCGATTGGCACGGTGATGACCATGGCCCTCAATGGGATCCTGTCCTCTTTCTCCACCGCTGCCTATACGGTGTTTGGCTTGTACTTCAAACTGCAATCTTTTGTGTTTATGCCGGTCTTCGGTCTGAACCAGGGGTTGCTCCCCATTTTGGGCTACAACTATGGTGCACGGAATAAAAAGCGCATGATGTCCGCCTTCCGCTCCGGCTGCGTCATCGCCCTGGTCATTATGGCCGCCGGCATGATTGTGTTCCTGGCCTTCCCCCAGTGGCTGCTGGGCATTTTCAACGCGTCCCAGGAACTGCTGGACATTGGTATCCCCGCCTTGCGGATCATCTGCACCTGCTTCTTGTTTGCCGCCCTGGGCATTGTCTCCTCTACTCTGTTCCAGGCAGTGGGCCGCGGCATCTACAGCCTGATTGTTTCCCTGATGCGGCAGTTGGTGGTACTGGTCCCCGCCGCTTGGCTGCTGGCCCAGTTCACCCATCAGGTCACCGCTGTGTGGTGGGCCTTCCCCATTGCCGAGTGTTTCTCCCTTCTGATCAGCTTGGTGCTGTTCCTGCGGCTGTACCGCAAGGAAATCCGCAATTTGGAAACCATTCGCGAAAGATAATTCAGGTCAGCCAATTTTTCATTACCAAACAAAAACTCGGGTTCCCACAAAAAAGGATCTATGGCAATTAGAATTGCCATAGATCCTTTTTACGTTTTTCGAAAGATTTATCCAACGGTTTACTTTTAGCCCTTTACCGCTCCAATAACAATTCCCTTCACAAAAAACCTTTGGAAGAAAGGATATACAATGAGCATAGGCAATGTTCCCAAAACCGCTACGGCCATTTTAATCCCTACATCAGGTAAAACCACTCCTGCGAGCAATGCGGCAGCGGCACTAGAACGGAGAAAATCTGCCTTCATTAGCATTTGATACAGAAGCACCTGTATGCTGTACAAATTATCGTTGTTGATATAATATAACCCATTCAGCCAATCATTCCAATAATTGAGCCCAACCAATAGCGCAAGCGTCGCTATAATGGGAATAGACATGGGAAGCACAACCTGCACTAGGATTCGAAACTCTCCCGCCCCGTCAATGCGAGCCGCTTCTACCACCTCATCGGGGATATTACTGGTGAGATAAGTACGCATCATGATTACATAAAACGCGCCCATCATCAAATTTGGGACAATCAAAGCGGCGAAGGTGTTTTTTATGTGAAAAACCTGCGTCCACATCATGTAACTGGGGACAAGCCCACCATTGAACAACATGGTAAAAAACACTAAAAATGCAATAACATTTTTCCCCGGAAGATTTTTTCTGGAAAGGGGATAGGCTAAAATCGTTGTCAATGCCAAATTTGCCAACGTGCCGGTAATAGTAACCACAACAGATATGAGATATCCCCGGACAATAGAGTCAGAATCCACCAACAAATACCGGTAGGCATCCCAACTGAGAGCTTTGGGAAAAAAGCTATATCCTTCACGAATCAAAAAATTTTCATCGGTCACAGATGAAACAATTAACAGCACAAAGGGGATCAGGCAAATCAAGCTTAGAACCACAAAAAACAGATGCAACACCGCCTGAACACCTCTATCACGTACAACCACAGAATCGCCCCCTCTCAATACAACGCATTTTCCGGACTAATTTTTTTCACCACAGCGTTGGCAATCAAAACAAGAGCAAATCCTACCATGCTTTGATAAAATCCAGCTGCAGAAGCCATACCGATATTGTTGCTCTGCATCAAGCCTCGGAACACATACGTGTCAATTGTGTTTGTCACATCAAACAAGGGGCCACTGTTCATGGGGACCTGATAGAATAGCCCGAAATCGGAATAAAAAAATCTGCCCACGCTCAAAAGTGTCAAGGTAATGATGGTAGTTTTCAGCCCTGGTAAAGTGATATACCGTATCTGCTGCCAACGCCCGGCCCCATCGATTACTGCCGCTTCGTAATATTCTCGGTTAATTCCTACCAAAGTCGCATAGTAAATGATACAGTTATACCCAAAGCCTTTCCACAAATTTACAAAAACCAAAATAAACGGCCAGGGACCAGGGGTAGAATACCAGGCTATCGGGTTCATGCCCATGGGTTCTAAAATGCTGTTATTCACAAAGCCATTTTCAGAATCCAAAAAAGCGTTTACCAAATAGCTTACCACTACAAAGGAAACCATGAAAGGAATCAGCGTTACGGTCTGATACAGCTTTCGGGCAGTGGCCGCATGCAATTCGTTCAACAAAATCGCCACTGTTACGGCAAATACCGTACCCAATATAATAAATACCCCATTATAGGCCAGTGTATTCCGGGTTATCACCCAGGCGTCCTGTGTAGTAAACAAAAACTCAAAATTTTTCAACCCTACATTTTGGCTTCCCCAAATCCCTTTTTGCGCGTTATATTGCTTAAAGGCCACTACCAAGCCACTCATAGGCATATAGTTGTTGATAAACAAATAAACCAGACTGGGAAGGGTCATCACATATAGGGGCCAAAACTTGCGGATCGCTCGGATAAATCGCTGCCGGCTTGTTAAAGTCTTCATGGCAGATTCCATTCCTTTCTTAAAATACAGGGAAAAGACCGTAGGTCTTTTCCCTGTTCTCCCCAAAATTTTTATGTGTTTTATGTGCCTTATAAGGCCTTACTTTCCATTTGCCGCAAGCCACTCGTCCAGCTGGCGCTGTTTCTCATCAATAATCTTCTGAATCCCGTTAGCTTCCAACTCTGCATTAAATTTATCCAGGTTGCCTTCCGGATCCATGGAACCGCAGTTGAACGCCGGAGCATATTTCATAATTACGTTTGTGCAAGCAGTATACTCGTTCAGCACGCTGCTGTTATCAAAAGAAAAGCCATATGCAGGAGAAAGCACGCCGCCAGCGTTAAACTCTTCGTACTGATCATACACGTCTTCCGGATCACCTTCCCATACATAGGACAAGCACATATTAGGCCAGCCCCAATGGTCAAAAGTATATCCAGAATTGGCTGCATCCACACCTTCGGGATAATTGATTACCGTCCGATCCTCGTTTACAAACTCAAACGTTTTGCCTTCAATGCCATAGATAAACAAATTGGCAAATTCTTTGTTTGTGTACATCTCATTGAGGATCTGCATCGCGCGTTCAGGCTGTTCGCTATTGGCTGCAATACTCCAACAGGGCGACGTCTCCGTCGTAGTCTTATAATGCTCAAAGAACTCCACATCTTTAATAGGTTTCCCTGCCTCGCGACTCAGACGGGACTCTGTGTCGGGAGCGGGACCAGTGTAGAAGTCGGCAAACGCTGCGCCTGCCCGGATTGCACCTGTTCCACTCTCCGTATCATTTACAGCGTCAGGAGCAATGTAACCTTTCTGAGCCCAATCCCACATGCGGTTCACAAAATCCTTATATTCTTCAGAAGCATACAGATTCTCAACTGTGGTGCTTCCACTGGTAGCGTCCACAAGTGCTCCTAACACCACTTCGCGAGAATCTCCCAACTGGTCAGAGGGTATCATGACCGTCATAGTACCGCTGGTGGTCATAGGATACATATCCGGATACGCTTCTTTTACAACCGCCAGGGCTTCCTCAAACTGATCCAAAGTTGAAATGGAGTCCAGATCAATCCCCAGTTCCTCGGCCAAATTGGCGTCGCAAGCCGCGCCATACACATTTTGTTTGCCCTTGTTCATCGGTACGCCGTAAATATCCCCGTTCACGGTGACACAAGCCCAGTCCTCGTCAGGAACCATATTGTAAGTATCCTGGCCAGCCCCATTTTGTAGCAAATCAGTCATCGGGACAATCTGACCGTTATTGACCAAGGTAGCCAGAGAGGTGTTCAAACTAAATGCAGGAAATAAATCCAGCTTTTCGCCAGAAGTGAGGGCCAGTGTCACCTGTTGTGCCCAGGAACCCCAGCCTACACGGACTAACTCGATGGTAGTGTTGAATTTCGCCTCTGTAATTGCGCTTGCCTGGGCAGCAATCTCATTACACAAATCCGTATCGCCATCGTCAAACATCATAATTTTAACGGTGTAAGGATCTTGTGTAGAAAGATCTTCCTCCCCTGTACCACTTGTCTGCACCGCAGAACTCGTGGAATCATCGTTTTCAGCAGAACCAGCAGACGATTGCCCGTCGCTGTTACCGCATCCCGCCAGTGTGCCCATGGTTACCAGCGCCACCAGCAGAATTGCTAAAACCGATTTTAGCCTGTTCATACAATTTTACCCCTTTCATTGATTGAAGATTTGAAACCCTACCATTTGTTGCGGGTTCATTTAACGGCTTCATAATAACATAGGGGTATTTCTTATGCCGCTATTATTCTGTGGTAAAATGTCACTCTCTTGTTCTGTTCTAGAAACAAAGTCATCTTTCTGCTATTTTTTTGCACTTTCCTGCTTTTGGTTATATCCGGTCCCCATCAGCTCTTATTTTTCGTTCAGATGCAGGTGTACATCCAAATACTTTTTTATAGGTTCTGGAAAAATAAGAGAAATTGGTATAGCCTACCTTAGTGGCAATTACACTGATCGGAAGACTACCTGTTCTCAAAAGGGTCCGGGCCAACTTCATCTTTTCTGATATGACAAATTCAGAAAGCGACATGTGCATTTTCTCTTTAAAAAGATGGGAAACATAATCTGGGCTTAAGTAAACGCTTGCTGCCACATCACTGCGATGGATATCTTTTTCAATATGATCGTGAATATATCGCACCATCGTTTCCATTTGACTTTCCGCGTCACCCGATCCCTTAAAATTCTCACTAAAAACTTCCGCAGTACGGGATAGTACTGTTTTCACGTCGTCTAAAGAGCGATAAGCCGTCATAAACTGCTGCCATTCTCCAGGCTGGCTAAATATATCCCGTATATCCAGATTTCTTTCAGACAACGCTCGATAAACCATTCTCACAAAGTGCTGATACGCCTGTTGGAGCTTTGCCGATGTCAACTTCCCACCCTCTTCCATTTTGGTGAGAACTTGTTCCATTTCTACAGCCATAGCTTTAAAGTCATTTTGTGATACCAACCAATCCCAGTGCTTTTGCTCCAACAAAAATTCCGAGTCATCCAGATCTTCAGAATCCTCATCCAGGCAAATCACCTTTGAGGAAAGATTAATAGTTTCATCACGCAACCGAGTCAGCTTTTTTAAAACACCAGGCAAATCTACAAAATTCACTTGCCCTCCTGAATAGGCGGTTAATCCGTTTTTTAAATATTGGCAGCTCATTTTCAGAAAATACTCCAAAAATCCCCGAAAAACCTGGGGTACCAACGGAGCTTGCATGCTGTAGACAAAACAAATGTATCCTTCTGTTCCATATCGAAGCAATAACGTTTTTTGACCGTACTGAGCTCCCAATTCTGCCAAAATGTTGGAAAGCCCATATCGGAACAACTCATCGTTTTTCAACATGGCCTCCTGTGAAGGGGAGACCATTAGGAGAGCCGCTACGCAAAAAGGCTTTGAAACATCAAACTCTATTCCAAGCCGTTTCATGTCCTCATCCACCATTTCAGGATTGATCTGTTCTGACCACAAATATTTTCCAAGCAGCGAATCCAGCAAAAGGCCTCTCTCATTTTTCACTAGTTTGCCATAAGAATAAAAAGCATCATATTCCCGCTTTTCCTGTACCCGCTGCACAGCTTTTTGCAGGGATGCCTGTACATCTTCATAGCGAGCAGGCTGAAGAATATAGTCGATACTTCCCAATGTCAAAGCTTCCTTTGCGTAGTGGAAATCTGCGTGGGAAGTTAAAAAAATACACTCCAACTCATAATTGCCTTCCTTTGCCCAACGGAATAATCTGAGGCCGTTTTCTGAGGGCATTTCTATGTCACACAGCAAAATATCCACAGGTTTTGTGCGCAAGATATTCTTCGCTTCAAACGCGTTATAAGCTGTTAAGACTTCCTCTACCCCAATTTCGTCCCAATGAACCCCAGATAAGATCGCGCTTACCACACTTACTTGATCATCTACAACCAGCACAACCATAAACTTCTTACTCCTTTTCTGAATCCTTGTCTTCCGGCGTCTCCAATGGGAAAGATAAATCTATGCAAGACCCTTCCTGCAAATTAAAAAAGGAGCAGCTTTCTTTCTTTTGATAAATCACTTCTAACCTTTTCAACACGTTATTAATTCCCACATGACCTGAAACATCCAGCTGCTCTCCCATTGAAAGTTTCCTCAAAATCTCTTTGGGAAATCCTTTTCCGTTGTCTGTAACCGTAAGATTTAAATATCCCCCCTCATCCGTTTTCAGGAGCATAGCCTTGATATGGATCGACAGTTTCCGCTCGGGAATTTGCCCATGTTTCACGCTGTTCTCAACAAATGTGAGCAAGGAAAGGGGTGGAATCTTATAAGACATAAGTTCATCCGGCACGCAAAACACGCACTCAGGCTCCTGGGAAGAGGTAAGACGCTGCAAAGAAATATAGTTTTGAATGCTCTCCAACTCTTTCCACAACGGCACCATAGACGAGCCGGATTGAAACAGATGCCGCAGATAGGCGGAAAGGTTCAACACCAGTTCCTGTATTGCATCACAGTGACCGCGCTGTGCCAGCGCCTGGATATTTTTAAGACAGTTCAAATAGAAATGGGGGCGTATTTGCGATTGAAGTAATAAAAGCTGCGTTTTTTGCTCTTGAATCTCTTTTTCATAGGATTCAATTTTAAG
>DXXH01000075.1:11403-13173 GCA_019416395.1 Clostridiales bacterium | reverse complement strand
CAGTCCCTGCGCATGAGCGGAGAGCAGAAGCTGAAAGAGGGGGACGAAGTCGTTCAGCAGATGGAAGAGCAAAACAGCGCCGAGCTGTTGTTCTTCTCCGACAGATGCCAGGTGTACAAGCTGAAAGCCAGCGATTTCCCCGATACGAAAGCCAGCGTCCTGGGAGAGTATATCCCTGCCAAGGCTCAGATGGAAGAAAACGAGCGGGCTGTGTATATGGCGGTTACCCACAAGTATGACGGGTATATGCTGTTCTTCTTTGAGAATGGCAAAGTGGCCAAGGTGGAAATGAGCGCTTATCAGACAAAGCAAAACCGGAAAAAGCTGTTGAACGCCTACAGTGATAAATCCCCCTTGGCGGCGGCGGTTTACGTCAAGGAAGATTGCGAAGTACTTCTGACGGCGTCCTCTGGGCGTATGCTTCTGTTCCATACGGGGCTTGTTCAGCCTAAGACCACAAAGAATACTCAGGGTGTGCAGGCAATGAACCTGAAGAAGGGGCAGCGGCTGATGACCGTCCGACTATATGAGGAAGGCATGCTGAAAAATCCCAACCGGTATAAGAAGAACCTTCCCGCCTTAGGGGCGCTCCCTGATGGGGAAGAAGTGGGAGAACAGCTGAAGCTGTAATCCCGGTGACGGAAATTGCAGGAAAAATGAGATGAGGAATACGGGGTTGTTGCAGGAGTTGTGACAGCCCCGTTTTTCGTGGATGATCGGCGCCCGGGGGTAAAACGGCAATTTGTCTTTACCCCAGAGGGTGTTTGTGATATAATAAAACGGATATTCTATCTGGGAGGGATACGCTTGCGGATCCTGGGGATCGACCCTGGCTATGCCATTGTGGGGTATGGCGTTATTGAAACGGCGGGTGGACGATATCAGCCGGTGGAATACGGAGCCATCACCACGGAAGCGGGGGTGGATTTTGGCCTGCGCCTGGAGGAAATCTACCGGGGCATGGAGGAAATCCTTACCCGGCTGAAACCCCAGGCAGCTTCGGTGGAAAAGCTGTACTTTACCAACAATAAAACCACCGGGATCGGCGTAGCGGAAGCCCGTGGGGTCATTTTATTGTCCCTTGCCCAGGCCGGAGTGCCCTTGTATGAGTATACCCCCATGCAGGTGAAGCAGGCGGTCACCGGTTACGGCAAAGCTTTAAAGCCCCAGGTGCAGGAGATGACCCGGCGGCTGTTGAACCTGCGGAAAGTCCCCAAACCGGATGATACTGCCGACGCTTTGGCGCTGGCGATTTGCCACGGGCAGGCGGCGGGTTCCTCTTTGCGGCGGGTGCTGCTGCGAAAAGAGCATAAGCCGGATCAGGTGATCTGAAACACCTTTTGGGATGGGAAGATGTCCCGAACAAAATCCATGTGTGTGCAGTGATAGACTTGGACCTTGTGAAAAGCCAGGTATGAGGAGATCGTTTATGATTTACAGTGTGACAGGAACATTGGTGGTCACCGAGCCGGGAGCGGCTGTGATCGATGTAGGCGGAATGGCGTTTCGGTGTATGACTTCTATGAATACCCTGCGGAACCTGCCGAAGCTTTCGGAAAAAACCACCTTGTATACGTATTTGAATGTCCGGGAAGACGCTCTGGACTTGTTTGGTTTTGCCACTAAAGGGGAGCTGTCCTGCTTTAGACTTTTGACCAGCATCAGCGGGGTGGGCCCGAAAGTGGGGCTGGCGATCCTTTCCCAACTGACGCCGGAAGATGTGGCCCTGGCGGCCGCAGCGGGAGACGCCAAGCGTTTCACCAAGGCAAA
>DXXH01000075.1:0-11393 GCA_019416395.1 Clostridiales bacterium | reverse complement strand
GGCGTGGGGCAGAAGCTGGCCCAGCGCATCGTGCTGGAGCTGAAGGACAAAGTGAAGGACTTGTCCGGCGGGGTGAGCATGGAAGGTATGCCGGAGCCTGGAGGGCCTTCCGCTTCCGGAAACGCCGCCCAGGCGGTGAGCGCCCTGGTGACGCTGGGGTATTCTCCTTCGGAAGCCGCCGCCGCGGTGGGAAAACAGGATTCTTCCCTGCCGCCGGAAGAGCTGATTCGGTTGGCTCTGAAAAGTTTTGGCAGCGGCAAGTAAGGATCTAAAAGCGAGCGAAAGGAGGGGCCGGTATGCCTGTGGAGCCTTATGGCGGAAAAGGGGATTGGGATCAGGAGCTGGACTATGAGAACCGAATGATGGAACCCGGCTATACCCCGGAGGATCAGGCGGTGGAAAATCCCCTGCGTCCCCGGACCTTTTCCGAGTATGTGGGACAGGAGAAAGTCAAGGAAAACTTAAAGATTTACATCGAGGCGGCCAAGAGCCGGAAGGAATCCTTGGACCATGTGCTGCTGTATGGCCCGCCCGGGTTGGGCAAAACCACCTTGGCAGGGATCGTAGCCAATGAGCTGGGAGTGAACCTGCGGATCACCAGCGGTCCGGCCATTGAAAAGCCGGGGGATTTGGCGGCGCTGCTGACCAATCTGAATCCCGGGGATGTGTTGTTTATCGACGAGGTGCACCGATTGCCCCGGACGGTGGAAGAGATCCTTTATCCGGCAATGGAAGATTTTGCCCTGGATATCATTACCGGCAAGGGACAGATGGCGGCGTCTTATCACCTGCCTTTGCCACGGTTTACCCTGGTAGGCGCTACCACCCGGGCGGGACAGCTTTCTGCTCCGCTGCGGGACCGGTTTGGGGTGGTTTTGCGGCTGGAGTTGTATTCGCCCCAGGAGCTGGGTAAAATAGTGATGCGCAGCGCCGGGATTTTGCGGGCGGAGATCGAAGCCGACGCCGCTTTGGAAATCGCCTCCCGTTCCCGCGGGACTCCCCGGATCGCCAACCGGCTTTTAAAGCGGGTGCGGGATTTCGCTGAGGTGATGAGCGGCGGCGTGATCACGCTGAACACGGCGAAAATCGCGTTGGACCGCATGGAAATTGACGAGCTGGGCCTGGACGCCAGTGACCGTACCATGCTGCGGGCCATCATTGAAAACTATAACGGCGGGCCGGTGGGATTGGAAACGCTGGCCGCTGTCATCGGGGAAGAGGCTGTCACCATTGAGGACGTGAACGAGCCCTACCTGATGCAGATCGGATTTTTGACCAGAACCCCCCGGGGCCGTTGCGCCACAGCTGCGGCCTATCTGCACCTGGGGTTCCCTGTGCCGGGCAGGCTGCGGGAAGATCCCCAGTTGACCTTGGACGGGGAATAATTCACTTTTTTGAAATGAGAGAGGTTTCTACCTCATAGTATTGGAAAATACCAAAATTGAACTACTTGGAAGGATGGATCGATTATGGGCAGATTGTTTGGAACAGACGGCATTCGCGGCATTGCCAATCAGGACTTGACTTGCGAGTTGGCCACACAGTTGGGCCGGGCGGCAGCCAAGGTGCTGACAAACAAATCCAACCGGCACCCCCGTGTGCTCATTGGCAAGGATACGCGGCTTTCCTCTGACATGCTGGAAAATGCCATGGCAGCTGGATTGTGCAGCATTGGCGCCAGTGTGGTGACTCTGGGCGTAGTGCCCACTCCTGCGGTGGCGTACCTGGTGGAGAAATACAAGGCCGACGCCGGTGTTATGATCTCCGCTTCCCACAATTCCTTTGAGTACAACGGCATCAAGATCTTCTCTGGGGACGGCTACAAGCTGCCCGACGATTTGGAAGAGAAAATCGAGGACATCATTCTGGGCAAGGAAGATATTTCCCACGAGTTCCCCACAGAGGACGGCATCGGCACGGTAAGCCGGGCGGAAAACGCTGTGCGGGATTATATCGACCATGTGAAGAACACGGTGCATTTTGCCCTGGACGGTTTGAAGATCGCCATTGATACGGCCAACGGGTCGGCCAGCGCCACTGCGGAAACCCTTTTCACGGAGCTGGGTGCCCAAGTTGTGATGCTCCACGACAAGCCGGACGGGATCAACGTGAACCGGGATTGCGGCTCCACCCATATGGAGTCTTTGATCGAGTATGTGAAAAGCCACGATGTGGACGCAGGCGTGGCCTTTGACGGTGACGCGGACCGTTGCCTGATGGTGGACGAACAGGGCAACTTCGTGGACGGCGATTTTATTATGGCCATTTGCGCTCTGGATATGAAGAGCCGGGGCAAGCTGGCGGGCAGCGCCGTGGTGGGCACCATCATGACCAACCTGGGCTTCCAGCGGTTCTGCGAGGAAAACGGTATGAAGTTTGAGGCCACCAAGGTGGGTGACCGGTATGTGCTGGAAGAGATGCGTCTGGACGGTTACAATTTTGGCGGCGAGCAAAGCGGCCATGTGATTTTCCGGGATTTCGCCACCACTGGTGACGGCCAGCTGACCGCTTGCCAGCTTTTAAGCCTGATGCGCCGCCGGGAAGCGAAGCTGTCTTCCCTAGCCACGCTGATGCAGCGTTTCCCCCAGACCATGATCAATATCAAGGTGTCCCCGGAAGGGAAGCTGGCGTTTTATACCGACCATAAGGTGCGGGCGGCCATTGACCAGGTGTCGGAGACTCTGGGTCGGAATGGCCGGATCATTGTGCGTCCTTCCGGTACTGAGCCTCTGCTGCGGGTGATGGTGGAAGGCCAGGACGAGGCGTTGATCGAGAAGCTGGCCCAAGACGTGGCAAAAGTGATCGAGGAAGAGTTGGTATAAAGAACGGAGAGAAAGGCGGAACGCTATGCGTACGGCACAGTGGCAGGACTATGAACTGATCGATACCCTGGACGGGGAACGGCTGGAGCGCTGGGGAAATATTGTGCTGATCCGGCCAGATCCCCAGATCATTTGGTCGGGGAAAAAGCAGGATCCCCGCTGGGGCCAGGCTCATGCCCGTTATCAGCGTTCCAGTTCCGGAGGGGGAAAGTGGACCGAGTACAAAAAAGTACCCCCTGTGTGGAAGATCCAGTGGGAAGGCATGACCTTCCGGTTGAAAACCATGGGGTTCAAACACACCGGGATTTTCCCGGAGCAGGCCGTGAACTGGAAGTTCGCCATGGAGAAGATCCGGGGAGCAGGCCGTTCTCCGGAAGATCCGGTGCGGGTGTTGAACCTGTTCGGGTATACAGGGGCGGCGACCCTGGCCTGTATGAAGGCCGGCGCGATGGTGACCCATGTGGACGCCAGTAAGGGCATGGTGCAGTGGGCCAAGGAAAACGCTCAGGCTAGCGGCTTGGCGGAACGCCCGGTGCGGTGGCTGGTGGACGACTGCGTGAAGTTTGTCCAGCGGGAACAGCGCCGGGGGCGTACATACGATGGGATCATTATGGATCCGCCTTCCTACGGCCGGGGGCCGGGAGGCGAAGTGTGGAAGCTGGAAGAGCAGCTTTACGGCCTGATCGACATGTGCGTGCCCATTTTAAGTGAGAAGCCCTTGTTTTTCATTTTAAATTCCTATACCACCGGACTGTCCCCCTCGGTGATGGAATATTTGCTGGGCGTGCTGCTGCAAAAGCGGTTTGGGGGCAAGGTGAGCTCCGATGAGATCGGATTGCCTGTGACCAGTACGGGATTGGTGCTGCCCTGCGGCAGCACCGCCATCTGGGAAAGCGGCGGCCCGGTCATGGGGAAAGAATCACTCGGAGCCAACGATTTTTCTATGAGGTGATCCCATGCCGTTTATCCAAGCCCAACAAGTGCGTTTTTCCTATGACGCTGAAACCGTAGACGCCCGGGAAGTTCTCCACGGGGTGGACCTTTCCATTGAGGAAGGGGAATTTGTAGCCCTTTTGGGGCATAACGGATGCGGGAAATCCACCATGGCCAAGCTGTTTAACGGCATGCTGGTTCCCACTGCCGGCAAAGTCTTTGTGGGCGGGATCGATACCAGCGTGGAAGAAACTCAGATGGACGTCCGCCGGCAGGTGGGCTTGGTGCTGCAAAACCCGGACAACCAGCTGGTGGCTGGGGTGGTGGAAGAAGACGTGGCGTTTGGCCCGGAAAATTTAGGGGTGCCGCCGGAAGAGATCCGCCGCCGGGTGGACGAAGCCCTGAAAGCTGTAGAAATGTACGAGTATCGGGAGCATGCTCCCCATAAGCTGTCCGGCGGGCAGAAGCAGCGGGTGGCCATTGCGGGGATTATCGCAATGGAAACCAAGTGCATTGTTTTGGACGAGCCTACCGCCATGCTGGATCCCCGGGGGCGGACAGAGGTCATGGAAACCATTCAGCGGCTGAACCGGGAAAAGGGCATCACCATTGTGTTGATTACCCACTACATGGACGAAGCGGTGCAAGCCGGCCGGGTGGTGGTCATGGACGAAGGAAATGTATTGCGGGACGGCACGCCCCGGGAAGTGTTCAGCGACGTGGAGTTTTTAAAGCGCCACGATCTGGACGTGCCCCAGGCCACGGAACTGGCTTACCGGCTGTCCGCGGCGGGGATCAAACTGCCTGGAATGCCCTTGAACGTAGAGGAATGCGTCAAAATGTTCCGGCGCTACCTGCGGGGGGAAGCCCATTAAGAACGGCGGGAAAGGAAAGGGGAAACGAGTTTTGGCGATTATTGAAACCAAAGAGTTGGTTTACCGGTACAGCCCTGGCACGCCCTTTGAGAAGACCGCTGTGGGTGGAGTTTCCATACAGGTGGAGAAAGGGGAATTCCTGGGGGTGATCGGCCATACGGGCAGTGGGAAATCCACGTTGATCCAGATGCTCAACGGGTTGCTGCGGCCCACGTCCGGCCAGGTGCTTTTGGACGGGAAGGATATTTGGGCCGAGCCCAAGAAGATCCGCCAAGTACGGTTCAAGGTGGGCATGGTGTTCCAGTATCCGGAGTACCAGCTTTTTGAGGAGACTGTGCTCAAGGACATTATGTTTGGCCCCAAAAACAAGGGGCTTTCCGATGGGGAAGCAGAAGAGCGGGCGCGGGAAGCGGCCCATTTCACAGGATTGAAAGAGGAATTGCTGGAAAAATCCCCCTTTGAGCTTTCCGGCGGTGAAAAACGCCGGGCAGCCATTGCGGGAGTAATTGCCATGGATCCGGACGTGCTGATCCTGGACGAGCCCACTGCAGGCTTGGATCCACGGGGCCGGGACGTGCTTTTGGCCCAGATTACCCAGTACCATAAGGCCCGGGGGAATACGATACTGCTGGTTTCCCACAGCATGGAAGACATTGGCCGTACCGCGGATCGGATCCTGGTGATGAACCGGGGGAAGGACGCCATGCTGGACGAAACCAAGAAGGTTTTCGCCCGGGGAGCGGAGTTGGAGCAAATGGGCCTGCGGGTGCCTCAGATCACGAAGATCATGCAAGAGTTGAAGACAATGGGGTTGCCTGTAGACGAATCCACCTTGACGGTGGACGACGCCCTTCATCAGCTGATTCCCTTATTAAAGCGGAAGGAGGAGCTGCGATGATCTCCGACATTACTTTGGGGCAATATTTCCCCAAAAAGTCCCTGATGCACCGGGCCGATCCCCGCATGAAGATCTGCCTGGTGATCTACGCCATTATCCTGTTGTTTGTGGCGGGAAACTTTGTGACCCTGGCGTTGGCGGTGATGTACATTGGCCTGGGTATGGCGTTGTCCCGGATTCCCGTAAAGCTCTATCTGAAAAGCTTGAAACCGATTTTGTTCCTGGTGGCCTTTACCGGGCTTTTGAATATCTTTTACGGTACCGGGGAACCGCTGTGGCAGTTTGGGTTTTTGAAAATTACTTTAAACGGCATCTTCACCTGTATTTTTGTTTCCGTGCGTATCGTGGCCTTGATTCTGGCCAGCTCGGTGCTGACCTTTACCACGTCTCCCACTCAGCTTACCGACGCCATTGAGCGGCTTTTGAAGCCCTTGTCCAAGCTCCATGTGCCTGTTCACGAATTTGCCATGATGATGACCATTGCCTTGCGGTTTGTTCCCCTGTTGCTGGAGGAGACCGATAAGATCATGGCTGCCCAGAAAGCCCGGGGAGCAGACATGGAAAGCGGGAACATCACCCAGCGGATCCGGGCACTGATCCCGGTGTTGATTCCGCTGTTCGTATCGGCTTTTCGCCGGGCCTACGATCTGGCCACTGCCATGGAAAGCCGCTGCTATCAAGGTGGCGAGGGTCGCACCAAGATGAAAAGCCTGCACTTTGAAAAACAGGATTGGGGGATCCTGCTTTTCGCTTTTGTGGTGCTGGGACTGTTTGTGGCCTTGAACCTTCTGGTGCCTTCCGTGGGGCGGGTGTAAGCGGTGGAGGATAGAATGGAACGAAATTTTCTCATAAAGCTCTCCTATGACGGCGCTCGGTATCATGGCTGGCAGATTCAGGAAAACGCCTTGACCGTGCAGCAGGTATTTCAAGAGGCCCTTTATAAAATCACCGGATTGCGGGAAGACATCAAAGCCTGTTCCCGTACGGATACCGGAGTGCACGCCAGGGAATTTTGCGTCAGTTTGAAAACGGAAAGCCCCATCGCTCCGGAGCGGTTATTGGCGGCGCTGAACCATTATCTCCCGGAAGACGTGGCGGTAAAATCCTGCCAAAGGGTGCCGCTGGAGTTTCACGCCCGGTATTCCTGTCAAGGCAAGGAGTATGTGTACCAAATTTGGAACAACCCGGTGCGGGATCCTTTCCTGGCGGGCCGGGCCCTTCACTATTGGTATCCCATTGACCAGGCGGTGTTGGACCGGGCTGCGAAGGGTTATGTGGGACGTCATGATTTTTCCTCTTTCTGTACCCTGGACAGACGGGAGAAAGGGGATTTGACCCGTACCGTGACCACGGCGAAAGTGGAACGTAACGGGGATTTGGTGACCTTTACCGTAGCGGCGGACGGGTTCCTGTACAACATGGTGCGCATCATGGTGGGGACGCTGCTGCGGGTACAGCAGGGGAAGTTCACTCCGGAAGACATTCCCGGGATTATCGAGGCCAAGGACCGGAAAGCTGCCGGTCCCACTGCGTCGGCCTGCGGGCTGTATCTCAACCGGGTGTTTTACGACGGATTTTAAAGAAAAAAGGGAAACCTGTGGGAAAGGAAGTGTGTCCAGTGGCCAAACACAGCAAACAGCAAGATAGGCGTAAGGTGATCCAGCTGTCGGATCATTTTCCCCAGCGTCAGTTCCGGGACCGGGAACCTAGAGAAGAGGACCTGGAGCAGGAAACCACCCAGGCTTCCATCGAATATGAGGACGGGCCAGATTCTCCCAGAAAGAAAAAAGCCTGGCAGGCGCCAAAAGCGTTTTACCGGGTGGCGGTGGTGCTGTTGGTGGCGGTGTTGGGGTTGGCGATTTGGGTCAACCGGGCCAGTTTGACCCCAGAACGGATCTGGAGCTGGCTGCAAATACAGGTCACAGGCGACGGCACAGGAGACGGATATCCGGCGGCCATTACCGGATCTACGGTCACGGAAGGGAATTTCCTTTCCTCTGGGGGAAATGTGGTGGCCCTCAGCGATACTTCCCTAACGGTTTTGGGGCCTTCGGGGCAGGAGATCCTTTCCCTGCGCCACAGCTTCAATCAGCCTATTTTGAAGGAGTCCTCTGGAAACTACCTGCTGTATAACCAGGACAGTACCGGGTACATGGTGGTGTCCGGTACGAATACAAAGCTGGACCGGTCCGCTGACCAGGATATCCTGGTGGGGGCTATCGCGCCCAATGGACGGTTTGCCTTGGCAACCCATGGGGCGGAAGGCGCCTCGGACATGACCGTGTACCTGGCAAATGGGGAAGAGCAGTTTACCTATAGCTTTGCTCAGGATTACGTCACCGCCTTGGCGTTGAACCCGGATGGGACCCGGGCGATGGTTTGTACGGCCCGGAGCCAGGGAGGGCAGCTGATTTCCAAAATCACCGTGTTTGACTTGAACCAGCCGGATCCTGTGGCAGAGTATGAGACCCGGGATAATTTGCTGCTGGGGGCCTATTGGGACGGGGGAACCCTGTACGCGGTGGGGGACGTGTCCCTTGTGCGGGCCAAGGCGTCGGATCTGTCCTTTACCGAGTTCAGCTATGACGGCCGGACTCCTACGGCTTTCCAGTTCGCCGATGGCAAGTTATACCTTTCCATTTCCGCGTATGAGCATGCCGGAGCCTGTACCCTGGAAGTGTTCCGCAGCACGGACGATCCTGTGGAAATCCAGGTGGAAGAACGTGTCCAGGTCTTGTCCGTGTACGGGGGGACTGTGGGGGCGCTGGTGGATCAGCAAATCATTCTGTACGATAGCTCTACCGGCAAGGAGCTGGCCCGGGCAGACGCTGGTTCCGACGGGAAAAGCGTGGCGCTGGCCAACGAAAGCACCGCCTATGTGCTGGGGGTCAGTGAAATCCGCAAGTTGGGGTTTTAAACACAGCGGGAAACTCCGGTTGAAAACTGGGACAGTTCTCCGAGTAAAAGGCATAGAAAAAAGGCAGGCACCTGTGTGCTTGCCTTTTGCTGTATTTCTGGAAGGGTGGAAAATCCCCTGCGAGGGATCACTCCCTGGGCAGAAAATACCGGTTTTCTTTGGGATCTTTCAATTTCTCCGAAAAAACGGCCGCAAATCCCTCATATTCCGGGGTAAAGCAGCCTTTGGCCTTAACAGGGCAGGATTTCACGCAGCGGAAACAGGAAATGCACTTTTCCGGGTCAATGGTGACGCAGTCTTCCCCGATAGCCCCCATGGGACATTGGTCACGACACAGGCCGCAGCGGGTACAGGAATCCTTGGTGGAAGGAATAAAACTGCCGCCTTTTCCCCCGTCTTTATAAGGGCGATTGCCTGTGGGAGTGAAGCTTTCCCACCCGGCGGAGAAATCGTCCCAGGCTTCCAGAGCGAAAGCCCGGTCCTGCTCTAGGTCTTCCCCGTTGGGACGGCCTACCTGAATGGAGCCGTAGGTATGCTCTCCCACCAGGGCTGCCCCTGCAAAGGGCACAAACCCCTGGTTGCGGCAAAAATCGGTGAGCTCCAGCAAGGCGTCGTCAAAATCCCGGTTGCCATAGGTAACAGTGACGATGCAAGGGGTGTTTTGTCCACGTAAGGGCGCGAAACGCTCCAAGGCGCCTTGGAACACGCGGCCACCATACACGGGGGCGCCGAATACCACCAGGTCTTCCGGGGAAAATAGTGTTTCCGGGGCGGGAGAACAGGTGGCGTCCATCAGGACGGCATCCCCCAGTGCAGAAGCCATTTCCCAGGCTCCTTTCTGGGAAGTGCCGGTGGGAGAAAAGACAGCGGCGTACACAGCCATAAAATCAAGCCCTTTCTGTAAAATGTGTGAAAACTTTTCCATTGGATATACTGATTATAGAAGTTTCCAGGCTATTTTGCAAGAAAAAAGCGGTTCATTAAGATTTCCGTAAGGGGGATAGGGGTTGTGGAAATACCGGGTTTGTGCTATATTTATCAAGTAACGAAAAAACAGCGGAAAGGAGCGGTATGGCTGTGGGCTATGTGTGGGATATTGTGTTTGTGGGAGTCTGCGTGCTGTTTGTGGCCATAGGCGCTCACCGGGGCTTTATCCGTTCCGCTGCCCATTTTTTGGGGGCGGTGATTTCCGCTTGCCTGGCGGCCCTTTTGGGGGGCGCCGTAGCCCAGTGGGTCTTTGATACCCTGTTCCGTCCCGCCCTGGTGGAGCGGATTGGGGAATCCTTGGCGAACCTGGGAAATGGGGATACGTACACGGCGGTGCAAAGTGTGCTGACCACATTGCCGGATTTTGTGCTCCGGGCGTTAAATGACGCCGGGGTGACGGCAGCCAGTATCACGGAAGCCTTGTCGGGACAGTCCGGCCAGGCGGCGGAATTGATCGCTGATTCCTTGTCCCCAGTGTTTGTTGGATTTTTGAAGGCGCTGGCAGTGATCGTGCTGTTCAGCCTGTTTATGATCGTCGTGCGGATCTTGGCTAATATGCTTTCCACTACGTTCCGTTTGCCAGTTTTAAGCGCAGTGAATGGACTTCTGGGGGGCGTATTCGGGTTTTTGCTGGCGGTGGTTTCCATTTGGATCGTCCTGGCGGCGGTCCGGGTGTTTACCCCCATGTTGGCAGCGGATACCCAGGCTCAGGTGGAAACCGCTTTGCGCCAGTCGCTGGTGGCTGGAATGATGGTCCATTGGAATCCCTTGGGGATCATGTTCCAGTAAGGAGAGAAAAACCGGGGCTTTCAGGGTCGGGAAACGCTTGTGTGGGCAAGCGGGCTGTAGAGACTTTTTAGAAATTTATCCGGTATGATACAGGGAATGTGGAAATCGAGATTTATGAGAGAAAGGGAAGAAGGACCCATGCCCCAAGAAAAGAAACCCATCAATCAGAATTTGACAGTGCCCAACGCCTTGTCACTGCTGCGGATTTTGATCGTGCCTTTTTTCGCCTGGTACTTTATGCACGATCAGCTGGTGGTGGCGGTAGTGCTGTTGGTGCTTTCCGGTTTGACGGATATGGTAGACGGGCTGATTGCCCGAAAGCTGCACCAGGTGACGGAGCTTGGCAAGATGCTGGACCCGCTGGCGGATAAGCTGACCCAGGGGGTCGTGGCATTGTGCCTGGCCATTCAATTTCCGGTGATTTGCCCGGTGCTGCTGGTGTTCATCGCCAAGGAGCTGTTGATGCTCTGTTGTGCGGTGGTGCTGTTGAAAAAGCAGAAGCGGCCCTGCGCTTCCAAGTGGTATGGGAAAGTGGCCACAGTGATGTTTTATATCTCGGTGGCGGCCATCGTGGTGATGGACGGCTTTTTCCATATCAGCGGAACCGCTTTTGACGTGGCTTCCAATGCGCTGCTGATTCTGACAGCGGTGATGATGATTTATTCCGCGGTGAAGTATTTTCAGATTTTCCTGCAAATTCTTCGCTCCAATGACCAAAAGTATGAACTTTCCCTTCACGATGAGATCCGGGCGAAAACGGTGCGTGAAAAGAGGAAGAATTCTTGAAACAACCGCGGAAGCTCCGGACTTGAGGGGAGTTTCCGCTTTTTTCACGGCGGCTTCATATTCCGGACATGATTTTCCGGTTTAATGGAAAGGCTGTGTTGAGCTAAAAGAAAGGAACGAACGCCATGTTGATGTGTACACGATGCAAAAAACGTCCGGCGGTGGTTTTTGTGTCCAACGGGCTGGACAGCCAAAACCCCCAGGGTCTGTGCCTTGTTTGCGCCAAAGAATTGGGGATCAAGCCCGTCAATGATATTATGGAAAAAATGGGGATCACCGACGAGGAGCTGGAAGCGGCTACCGCCCAGATGACCGAGTTGATGAACCTGGATAACGATGAGGACAACGACGATGAGGAGAACGATCTGTTTACCCCAGGTGGAGCC
>DXXH01000074.1:10799-13426 GCA_019416395.1 Clostridiales bacterium | reverse complement strand
CGAGGAAAGGAGAATTAATAAAACCACCCCTTTCGAGATGGTTTTATTATACGTGGTTTACATTAGGAAGCAGTTGTGTGAAACCGGTTGAAAAAAATAGGACGGGATTCCTAAGAATTTGCTAAAATTTTAGGCAATAGGGCGAAAAAACAGTTTGGGTCTTGTTCCTTTCTTGCAATTGGGAAAAAGGGGTGTATAATAGCAAACTGGGTTATTACTACACTGTAAAAATAGGAGGTTATGAGCAGGTGGAAGGCGGTTATCAATTTCTATTGGATTTTGCCCTGATTTTGCTCTCGACGAAGCTGCTTGGTTTGCTGACCCAGCGGTTTCAGCTGCCCCAGGTTGTGGGCGCGTTGCTGGCGGGTCTGATTCTAGGCCCGGCGATTTTAGGAATCATTAAGGAAACGGAATTTATCCGGGAAACGGCTGAGATCGGCGTGATCGTGATGATGTTCTGCGCCGGTATGGAAACGGATATCCAGGAGCTGAAACGGAGCGGTAAAGCTTCGTTTATCATTGCCCTGATCGGTGTGGTCGTGCCTGTGATCGGCGGATTTGGCCTGGCGTATTTCTTCAATAAGCCTGGCATCATCGATTCTGACGCCGCCGCTTCCACGTTTTTGCAGAACTTGTTCATCGGCGTGATCCTGACCGCCACTTCGGTGAGCATTTCCGTGGAGACCTTGAAGGAGCTGGGCAAGCTGAAAACCCGCTCCGGCAACGCCATTCTGGGCGCCGCCATCATCGACGATATCCTGGGCATCATCGCCCTGACCATCATCAGCAGCATGGCCGATTCCTCGGTGAATATCTGGATCGTGCTGCTGCAGATTCTGGGATTCTTCGTGTTCACGGCTGTGGCCGGGTTCCTGTTTTATCAGTTCTATGTACATTGGGTGGTCCCCAACCAGAAAGGCATGCACCGTCATGTGATTATCGCCTTTGTGTTCTGCCTGCTCATGTCTTTTGTGGCGGAAGTTGCCTTTGGTGTGGCGGATATCACCGGCGCCTTCTTCGCCGGCCTGATCATTTCCTGCACCCAGCGCAGCCAGTATTTGGCCAGTAAGTTCGACGTGCTGTCTTACGCCTACCTGTCTCCCCTGTTCTTCGCCAGCATCGGCCTGCAGGTGACTTTGCCTCAGATGACGTCCAGCATTGTGCTGTTCTCGGTGCTGCTGATTGTGGTGGCTGTGCTCACCAAGGTGGTGGGCTGCGGCCTTGGCGCCAAGCTGTGCCATTATCAAAATTACCAGTGCGCCCGGATCGGCGTGGGCATGGTGTCCCGTGGTGAGGTGGCCTTGATCGTGGCCAGCAAGGGCATGGCCCTGGGCCTGATGGGCAACAACTTCCTGGGGCCGGTGATTTTGATGGTGGTGGCCACTACCATTGTCACTCCTGTTTTGTTGAAATTCGTGTTCCGGTGGGGCCCTGCCAATACTCCCGCTGTGGACAAGGGCTTTTCCGAGAACTACGACCAGTTGGGCGTTTTGCGCAGCGGCATCGGAGTCAAGGACTTGGCCGCTCAGGCGGAAGCCAGCCAGGACGCTGTTCCTGAGCAGAAGCCTTCTAAAAAGAAGAAGAAATAATTGCTGCCTGAAAAAGGCGGTTGAAGAACCAGAACAGCCCGCAAGCGAAAAGCCTGCGGGCTGTTTTTACGTCTGTCGAAAAAATGCAGATAAGCTTTCTGGGTTATACTTCCGTGAATTCCATCATGATGCCATGGGGAATGATCTTGGAGAGGAAATGGTAGAACTTGTAAAACAGGCTCCGGGTGTACACCATTTTCCCCCGCTTTGCCGCCCGGAGGGAAGCCACAGCCACATCCCGGGCGTCCACCCGGGGCAGCTTGTCGATCAGCCGGGATTTTCCTTCCGTCACGCCGGCCACCTGCCAGAAATCCGTGTCCATGGGCCCGGGGCACACGGCCAGCACTTTAATTCCCCGGGGACGGAGCTCATCGTGAAGGGCCTTGGACAAGGCCAGCACATAGGCCTTGGTGGCACAGTATACGGACATACGGGGGGTGGGGGCAAACGCGGCGATGGAAGCCACGTTGATGACCAGGCTGTCGTCCAGCATAAAGGGCAGGCAAAGCCGGGTAATGGCGGTAAGAGCCCGGCAGTTCAGATCCACCATGCCGGTCTGGGCGGCCCGGTTGGACGAGAAAAAGTCGCCGCACTTGCCATAGCCGGCGTTGTTCACCAGCACTTTGATTTCCGGGTTGTTCTCCTTCAGGAGTTTTTCAAAGATGGTGATGCTTTCCTCGTGGGAAAGATCCAGGGAGATGGCGGCGATGGTCTTGTCCGGGTGCTCTTCGGCGATTTCCTTGAGCAGGTCTTTCCGGCGGGCTACCAGCCAAAAGGCATCCACGCTGGGGTATTGGGCGATGATTGCGTTGATATATTCTTTCCCGAGGCCGCTAGAAGCTCCGGTGATGACGGCGGTTACCATGAAAAACGTCCCCTTTCCTGCGGAAGATAAATCTTATTCCTTTATTGTACCCTTTTCCACCCTGCCCGTCAATGCGGGAGTTTGGGGGAAGTTTTACAATTTTTTAAGATTTTCCGCTGTGCGGGTAGTCTATAGTATGGTATAATAGGCGCAGTCGCTGTAAAATACGGCGG
>DXXH01000074.1:0-10789 GCA_019416395.1 Clostridiales bacterium | reverse complement strand
CGGGAGCCCGGAAGACGGGCTCTAAAACCACAGAACACAAAAAGGACGGATGCATTGTGAAGCGCAACAAATGGACGGCAGCGCTGCTGGCGCTGGTGCTCATGCTGGCCTTGCCCTTGGGGGCGTCGGCGGAAACTTTCTCCACAGAGGATTTCACCATTGAGATCCCAGAGGGCATGTACATCTTTGGCCCGGAAACCTCTGTGGATGATCCCTCTTGGGCTTTGGCCGGAGTGGGGGATCCCCAGTCGAAATTGGACGATTACCGGGAAATGAACGGCATCGCCGAATTGGTTACCGAGGACGGGAAAACCAGCGTGCTGATCATGCAGAGTGAATCGGATACCAGCCAGCGGATCTTCAACCTGCGGGATCTGACCGAGGAAGAACGGCAGGAGTTTTTGGACGGGGTCATGCGGTCCCGCAGCGACGATATCAAGGTGGACAAGTACTATATCGACGTGAACGGCCAGCCCTTTTACCGGCTGCGGGTGGACGGCGCCGCCGAGGGGATCGAGTATCACGAGGTGCAGTACGCCACCATTGTCAACGGCTATTCCCTGGGGTTTGACATTTACGGTGGGGACGTGAGCGTGACCCAGGAGCAGGAAGATATGCTTCTGGACATGGTGGAGTCCATCACCTTCTCGGAAATCCTGGAAAAACCGGAAACCACTGTGGAGACGAAAGACATGGTGGTGCTGGCAGCGGTGTTGGTGCTGTTGGTCTTGGTGATCCTGGTGCCTGCGGTGTACCTGCCTATCAAGAGTAAGCGGGACAAGAAGCTGAAAGCCAAATTGGCGGAACAGCTTACCGCTTATCACAAATCCCATGGGGACAGTGAGAACCATCTGGGGGAAATGCGGTTTGTCAACTCCACCGACTGCACCAAGGAAGCCATTCACACTTTCAGCTTCTACCAGTCCTACGTGAAAAATATTGGTTCCGTGCTGGTGGGGGGCTTTTTGTGTATTTGCGCCTTTGTAGTGGCCTTTGCCCTGGACGCTGATTGGTGGGTCAAGTTATTGGCGGTAGCCATTGTGGTGTACTACGGATATAAGGTGTTCAATATGCCTCACGCATTGGAAAAGATCCAGCGCAAGGTGTATGACCGGGGAGTGTCTTCCACCGCCCACTACGCGTTTTATGACGAGGCGTTCCGTGTGTCGGGGATCCAGTCGGCCAGCGTGTTCCCCTATTTCCAGATCATCGACGTGCGCCGGCACAACCATTATATTTATTTGTATTACGGTCCGGAAAACGCTTACATGGTGGACCAGTACAGCTTCACCCTGGGCGAGTTTGACGACTTTGTAAAATTCATTTCGGAAAAGACCGGGAAAAAGCTGTAAGGGGGTATTGGGAATGAAACAGCCAGTAGGTGTGATTGGCGCCATGAAAGTGGAAGTGGACGCCATTCTCAGTGCAATGGAAGAGAAGCGGGAAGAAATCCACGGGAATATGACCTTTACCCAAGGAACGTTGGCGGGAGTGCCCTGCGTGGTGTCCCAGTGTTCTCCGGGAAAGGTAAACGCCGCCTTGACAGTCCAGGCTATGGTGGACTTTTTCTCCCCCCGGCTGGTGCTGAATATCGGCGTGGCAGGGGGCATCGGGGAGCAGGTCCACATTGGGGACGTGGTCATTGCCAACGCCTGTGTGGAATACGATTTTGATACATCTGCTTTGGACAACTGCCCGGTTGGGGAAATGTCCCTTCCCGGCGTGGAGGGGCTTCTCCGGAAGCTGCCCTGTGACCAGGCTTTGGCCAAGCTGTTGGTCGAGGAATCGGAAAAGCTGTATGGCCACGCCCATTTGGGGGTGGTGGCTACCGGGGACAAATTCGTGGCAGACCCCAAAGTGGGGGAGTGGCTGCGGAGTGAGTTCGAGGCCTTAGCCTGTGAGATGGAAGGGGGCGCCATTGCCCATGCTTGTCTGGTGAACCAGGTGCCTTGCGGGGTGCTGCGGACCATCTCGGATAACGCCAACGACAGCGAGACCGTGGACTTTGTCACCTTTGCTCAGGATTCCGCTCAGAAAGCCCAAAAGCTTTTGAAAGCAGTTATGGCCAAGCTGTGAGGTGGCCTAGGTGAAGATTTACGACATCTCCCGGGAGATGTTTTCCGCCCGGGTGTATCCCGGGGACCCTGTGCCGGCCCATGAGCCTGTGTTGGAATTGGAAAAAGGGGACGGCTGTAATTTGACGGCCCTGACCTTGGGCAGCCACTCGGGAACCCACATGGACGCTCCCAAGCATTTTATCCCCGGGGGAAAAAGCATCGACCAAGTGGATCTTGCCAAGTGTGTGGGACAGTGCCTGGTGGTGGAAGCCCATGGGGACCTTGACCGTGAGCAGGTGCGGAACCTGCTGGAATCCGGCGTAAAGCGCCTGCTGGTGAAAGGGGAGCTGGAGCTTTCCCTGGAGACGGCCCAGGAAATGGCGTCGGGGGGCCTTTGGCTGCTGGGTGTGGAAGGCATGACCGTGGGAAGCCCTGAGGAGTCAGGGAGCGTACACCGGACGCTGTTGGGGGCGGAAGTGGCCATTTTGGAAAGCTGCGATTTGAGCCAAGTGCCGGCGGGGGAATATTTCCTGGTGGCTCAGCCCTTGCGGTATGGCGGGCTGGACGGAGCCCAGGTGCGGCCTTTGCTGCTGGAAGGCGTGTAATGTGACCGGAATGGATCAAACAGAGGAGAGGGCCTTTTCCAGGCACCTCTCCTTTTCAAAATGGGAATAAGAAGGGGGAAAGATCAAAGATGGGAATGGTGGAACAAGCCAAATCTTATTTGGAACGTGACCCATTGCGCATGATGGACATGCTGGGGCCCCTGAACCGGGGGATCATGAACGTGGTGGCCTGCCGGGAAGACGGAGTGCTGACCTATAATGAGCCGGGGGAAGTGTATTTGCTGACAGCGGATACTCTGGAAGCGGGAAAGGCCCTTTGTGCCGGAGTGGAGAAGCTGGAACTGGTGTCCACCCACGAATGGGAAACGGTTCCGTTCCTGTGCGAAAAATACGGGTTGGACAAATGGAGCCGGTGCACTCAGGCGGTCTATCTGAAAAAGGAACCCTTGCCAGTGCCGGAGGGGTTTGAAATCCGCCAGCTGGGAGAGGAGTCCTTCCAGGTGATCCTGGACAATTACCAGGCGTTTTCCGACCCCCAATACATTCACGGCCGGTTGGCGGCGGGAGTGATGCACGGGGCTGTGGAGAACGGCCAGGTGATGGGCTTTATCGGCATGCACGCCGAGGGAAGTGTGGGGCTGCTGCAAGTGCTTCCCCCTTATCAGCGGCGTGGCGTGGCCACCGCCCTGATGGCCTATATGACCAATTGGTGCCTGGAGCGGGGTTGGACGCCTTTTTCCCAGATTTTTGAAGGAAACGTGGCGTCTACGGAACTGCATAAAAAGATGGGCTGGACTTTGTGCCAGCAGGAAATGTTCTGGGTGATGAAGAAAAAATAAGGGAAAGACGAAAAATCCCCCGTTGGCTTTGGGCCAACAGGGGATTTCTTTTGTCACTGCACAACCGCGCGGCGCAGCAATAACCAATCCAACAGGGCGAACAGTGCAGCCAGGATAAACAGGCTCACCAGGCAGTTGGGAACAGCGTTAAAGGCAAAGTCCAGAACGGGCTCAATGTAAGCGCTGCTGAAGGCCCGGAGTCGTTCCCCAAAATACAGGGTGTCCAGGGCTTTGATGGCGGGAATCCCGAAAATCAGCGCTGCCGGGACTCCGGCGCCCACCAAGACCTTTGCCAGCTTATTCAACCGGTAAAACAGCATATTGATGGCGTATCCAATGTTGGACATAAGCAGCAACAGGAACCATCCAAAGATCACCGACAGGAAGAATCCTTGTACGGGGTTCCCACTGGCAGTGGGGTAGAGCTGCTGGAACAGGGGGACGCTGGCCGCATGGGAGTTTGACTGCGCAACCAGGGAAAGGTAGACCAGGGAATGGATTATTTGATCCACCACTGCCATGAACAGGGCTGTAGCCCCGGCCGTATACATCCTGGACAGAAAGAGAGTTTTGCGGCTGATGCCGTTTTGCAGGGAAAATCGCAGGTTCTCCCGGCAGGAATTCAGCCCTACGATAAAGATAAAGATGGCGGAAGCGCCGGTGATGCCGGACATGACCATGCCATCGCTGTTTCCCACCACTCCCACGCTGGTTGCGGAAGAGAAGCTCACAACCGTTATACTGGAAAAACAGCTCAGGAAGAGGATCACGAAATAATAGATCAACAGAGCCCAGCGCAGGTCCAGGATCTGGTACAGAAAAATTGCTTTCAGTTTCATGGATTCTCCCTCACTTTCCCGTCATGAGAACAAACAGTTTTTGCAGATCCAAACCGGAGATCTCCAATCCCTGGGGCAGATTTTTCCGGTCCGCCTGGCCCAGAACATAGGCGCTTTCCAAGCCGCCCAATACGTCCATACCCAGTACTTCTTTGCCCTGGATGTATTCTTCCACCAGGCCTTTGGGGCCGCTGACAGTGTACCCTTGGAACAGCAGTTCTTCCCGGGAGCCGTTTTTCATCACTTGCCCTTTGTGAAGGATGATGACGTCTTCAATGATCGAGGACACTTCCTCGATCAAGTGGGTGGAAATCACCGCGGTAAAGGGACGCTCTGTGTACCGGGCAAGCAGGGTGCGGTAGAACAGGTCCCGGTGGTTGGCATCCAGGCCCAGCACCGGTTCGTCCAGCAGCACATAGGGGGTGTTTACGGACAGGGCCACAATCAGCTTGAAAATAGAGCTGTAGCCGGTGGAAAGCTTGTTGACCTTGGCGTTGGTGTTCAGCTCGAAAGCGGAAGCCATATTCCAGGCGAAATCCTGGTCAAAATCAGGGTAAAAGCGTTTGCTCCACCGGAAAGCCTCTTTTACTTTCATGGTTTCCGGATAACAGTCCAGTTCGCTCATCAGGTACATTTTGGAAAGGGCTGAGTCGTTGTTGTGGACGGGTTCCCCGTCTACTGTGACCGTGCCGCTGTCCGGGAAAATCCGGTCGGTCAGGATATTCAGCAGGGTGGATTTCCCAGCCCCATTGCGGCCCAAAAGCCCGTAGATCTTCCCTTCTTCCAGGGTGACGCTTACGTCATTTAGGGCCGGTACCGCTCCAAAGCGCTTGCTCACATGTTCGATAACAATGCTCATACAGTCTCCTCCTTCGTTTCCTGGGCGAATCCCCGGTCGATGAGGGAACCTAGTTCCTCCCGGTTGATTCCCAGCCGGACCGCTTCCGCAACCATGGAAGCGATAAAGTGGTCGTAAAAACTTTCCTTTCGTTTGGCCCGGAGTTTTTCCACCGCGCCCCCCGCTACAAACATGCCAACTCCCCTTTTCTTGTATACCACGCCTTCGTCCACCAGCAGGTTGATCCCTTTCAGCGCCGTGGCGGGATTGATTTTATACATCACCGAAAATTCTGTGGTAGAGGGAATCTGGCTTTCCTCCGGAAAGGCCCCGGAGAGAATCCCGTCTTCCAGCCAATCGGCGATCTGTTGGAAGATGGTTTTTTCCGAATTGAAATCCAGTTCCATAGGCACCTCCTATCTAGTTAATTAGTCGAGTAACTAACTATAAGACCATAATACTCAGAAGTGTTGGCTTTGTCAAGGGGGGAATGAAAACTTTTTGAAAGGGCCTAAACAACAAAAAAGGACAGCCCCTGTGGGCTGCCCTTCCGCATTATCTATTTAATAATACCGCATTACCGCAATGACTTTTCCCAGTACCGACGCCTGGTCGGAATAGATCGGCTGGTAATCCGGGTTTTCCGGCTGCAAACGGATCCTGTCTTTTTCCCGGTACAGCCGTTTCACGGTGGCTTCATCGTCGATCATGGCCACCACGATTTCCCCGTCGTCAGCAGTGGAAACACGTTCGGCCACCACGTAATCCCCGTCCAGGATCCCGGCGTCCCGCATGCTCAAGCCGCTGACATGGAGAGCGAACAGTTCCTTGCCTTCTTTTTGGGGGAAAGGAAGATATCCCTCAATGTCTTCCACCGCCAAAATGGGCATTCCGGCGGTGACCTTTCCCAAAATGGGCACTTGGGCGGCGGGGGTTTCACCTTCCACCCGGATGGACCGGTTCAAACCGGCTTCCCGGGTGATGTATCCCAAACGTTCCAGGGTTTTCAGGTGGGCGTGTACGGTGGAAGTGGACCGCAACCCGGTGGCGGCGCAGATTTCCCGCACCGTGGGCGGTACGCCTTTAGAGGTTTCCTGGCGGAGAAAATCGTAGACCTTCTGTTGGCTTTTTGTGAGATGCTCCATATACCATGCCTCGCCTTCCTGAAAGTTTTTCACATACCTGTATTATACCACAGGACGTTGTTAATCGCAAACGTTTGTTTGAGAAAAAAGGAAAGAATTTTGTCCTGTTTGGGCGGACTGGCAATGGTTTGGGAAATGTTCATAAATAGGGAAGAAATATTTTAAGGTTTATTCACAGCGCCGTAACAACTCCCCAGGATTTTCTGGGTATAATAACACCGTACTCAAAAGAAATGGACCGCACCTTTTCTTGAGATACATGTTCTACCCTCCTCAATAATACCCCTCAAGCTAAGGAAAGGGCCGGCTGCCGATTTGGTGGCCGGCCTTTTCCGTTGGGGTGAAACCGGTCTGTCACAGGAAATCTTTTTTCCATTGCGGAGCTTTTACCAAATGTGAATAAACCCTTTCCAAAAGGCTCAGAATACCAGTACAGGAACGGTATTTTGATCCGAAAGGAATGTGTGCTTATGAACGGAAAACGCTTTTCGCAGGAAAAGACCCGGCGTAATGGGTTTTATCTGGCGTTGGCGGTATGCCTGGTGGCGGTGGGCATCGCGGCCTGGAGTACCTATGACGCGGTAAACAGTTATGTGGAACCTGTGGAAAATCAGGAACTGATCGACCAGCAGGAAGAAGATGTGCGGGAAGGCCAGGAAACCGACGGGGACGTAGAGGTTGCCACAGAGGACCAGGATTCGGAAGGGGAGAATTCCTCTTCCAGCCAGACGGAAGCTTCCAGTGCCCAAAGCCAGTTCAACGATGACCCGGAAGCTCCCCGGGATACCTCTGCCCAAGAGACCGCTGGGGAAGTGACTCAGGGCCAGACAGATGAGGAAACAGAGGAAGAGACGTCGGCGGACGAAAGCTCCACTTCGGAAAGCAGTGAAGTCCAGCAGGTGCCGGCCACAGCGCCTTTGTATGAGATCAGCACAGAAATGATCTGGCCCATTGAGGACGGTCAGGTGCTGAACGCTTACAGCGCGGGGACGCCGGTGTACTCCCCCACCATGAAGGATTGGCGGATTCACACAGGGTTAGACGTGCAGGCGGAAAGTGAGTCCCCGGTGCTTGCCTGCGCCAACGGGCAGGTGTTGGAAACCTATACCGACAATATGCTGGGGAATGTGGCGTTGATCGAGCATGGGGACTATCTGTTTTACTATTGCGGGCTGGGGGAAAACTTCCAGGTAGAGCCTGGGGAGATTGTGACCATGGGCCAGCAGATCGGCGTGGTTACAGCGGTACCCTTTGAAGCGGCGGAAGAGCCCCATTTGCATGTAGAGGTGCGCCGGGACGGGGCGACTCTGGATCCGCAGGCAGTGATCGACGGTACGGAATGACAGGCAAAAAAGGCGGGAGCTCCCAGGAGCCCCGCCCTTTTTATTTGAGAGCCTGATACTTTTTCTTGGTAGCCAGACCACCCCGGATGTGCCGTTGGGCTTTGTTTACGGCCAGCACGTTTTTCACATCGCGGTAAAGGCTGCTGTCCAGGTATTTCAGGCGTTGAGAGACGTCCTTGTGAACCGTGCTTTTGCTGACGCCAAATTGTTTGGCGGCCCGGCGCACGGTAGCTTTATTTTCCACAATGTACTCGCCGAGCCTGGTGGCCCGGTCGTCGATCACGTGATTGGACATATGCACCCCTCGCTTCCAATGTGTTTCATACATATGAAAGCCTTGGGCTGCTTAGTACCCCCGGAAGGGGAAAAGAAAGGAGAAGCCCTAAGGCTTCTCCCAACTGTCAGATTTGAAACAGACAGAACGGGTCAGATATGTTTCTCAAACCAGCCGGTGATTTCCTTCAACCGGCGGATCCGGTGGCGGGGTTTGCCGCTGCGGGAAAGCTCGTGGTTTTCCCCGTGGAAGATCACCATTCTGGTTTCCACTCCCAGCTGCTGTAAAGCAGAATACATCTGGTAGCCTTCCGAGAGGGGGCAGCGGTAGTCTTCGTCGCTGTGGAGAATCAAGGTGGGGGTGGAGCAGTTGTTCAGATATTTCAAGGGGGAGTGCTCCCACATCTTGTCCACGCTGTTCCACACATTTCCCTTGGTCCCAAGACCCATTTGATCCTTGGCGAATTCCTCGCCAATATCGGAAGTGAAGCCAAAGCCCACCCAGTTGGTGATGGATCTCTGGGTGGCCGCAGCGGCGAAACGCTGGGTGTGGCCCACAATCCAGTTGGTCATGAAACCGCCGTAGCTGCCGCCGGTGACGCACAGCCGCTCCTTGTCAATTTGGGGATAGGCTTCCAGAACCTTGTCGGTAAAGGCCATAATGTCGCTGTAGTCGATGGTGCCATATTTCCCTTTCAGGTCGGCAAATTCGTTGCCTCTGCCATCGCCGCCCCGGGGATTGCAGAAGAAGACAAAATACCCCTGGTTGGCCCAGTACTGCATTTCATGGTAGAACACTTCTCCATACACGGTTTTGGGGCCGCCATGAATGTCCAGCACTGCCGGATAGGATTTGGCTGGATCGAAATCCTTGGGCAAAAGCACCCAACCGTCCAGGTCGGTGCCCTCGTTTTCGTAGGTCAGCTTCTGGGGGACGGCCACATACACATCTTCCAAAACCTTCTGGTTCAAAGAGGTGAACTGTTCCCGCTGGCTGGTTTCCAAATTCCAGGCGTAGATTTCCTGAAGCTTCATGTCCTGCATGCCGATAAAGTACAGCTTGTCCCCAGCTGCGTCAATGCAGTCCACAGAGCCTTCCTGGGTGTACACCGGCTTGAGTTCCCCTGCTTGATCCAGGGAAAATACCTGGGAAGCGTTGCGAATGGTGGCGGTGAAATAGAATTTTCCCTGGTGAACCAGCCAGGATTGTCCCCCGCCCAAACGGCAGTCGCTGCCCACGGAAGAGCCCACCGCGTCCTCGTAGGGAGCCAGCAGGGCCATTTCGCCGGTGACAGGGTCCAAGGTGTAGAATTGAACGTTTTCGTTGATGCCGTAGCGCTTCTGGTCGGTGGCCAGCAGCAGGATCTTTTCTCCCCACCACAAGGCGTCATAAACCTCATAGGTCCGGGGGGCAAGCAGCTGGGTGGTTTTTCCTTCCGCAATATTGTACAGATACACTCCGGATTTGTTTTTCATTTTCACGGTAAAATTCTGGCCGGTGAAAAGGATCTTGCTTCCATCGGGGCTGATGCGGGCGCTGCCGGTGGAGAAGGTTTCCCGGGTGACCCGGGTCAGTTTTTCGCTGGCTTCTTCATACAGGAACAGGGCATCCCGGTGCTTATTGATGTACCCCTGTCCGTTGAAATAGAAGGGCAGTTCGTCCAGCACCTGATAGTCCCGTTCTTCTTTCTTGTCTTTGAGAAGCTGTTCTTTCGCGGCGCCTTTCAAAGTGTAGGCTTTGGAAAACCGCATGTCCCAATTTACCCGCAAAAGGTACAGGCCGTCCTTCACCTTTTCCTCGAGAGACGCGGAAAGGGGCAGGGAAAAGGCCTTTTGAGCTTCGCCGCCCTGGGTGTTCAGCCGGTAAAAGGCGGTGTATTCTTCCCCGGCGTCCTGACGCTTTTTCTGTTCCGGGTCACGGCCGGAAGATAACAGCAGTGTGTGAGGGCCGTCCCAAAGGAATCCGCCGGTTTTGCCGTCGGTGGTCAGCTGAAGGGCATCGCCCTGGGCAGGCTTGTACCACAAGTCTCGGCGGTAGGCATTTCCTTCCACATCGGCTTTGGCCGCCAAAAAGGCCAATTCCCCTTCCGGGCCGCAGCGAAGACCGGAGAGGAAAGCGTAGTTTGTAAAAGCGTCTAAATGCAGTGCTTTCATAAAGTTCCGTCCTTTCGAAAAAGATGTTGGCTTTTTCTCATTATAGGCGGAAATCTTCCCGGCCGCAACCCGGCTGTTTGAAAAAAGATTTTGGAAAGCTTTTGGAGTACGGCGTACCATTTCGTAAATTGTTCATATCATATCTTCCCATGTTGTTTCTTCGCAAATTGTGCTGCTTGGAGGCAGGTCAATTTGCACAAATTCCCCTGAAATATGCTGCCTTACAACGGCTTTTCAAATGTCGTATTAGCAAGGTATTAGCAGGAACCCCTTGTGACAGAGGGCTTCCAGGGGCCATTTCAAAATCATATTAGCACAGAGGGAGGATAATCTTATGAGCACCAACACACCCAACGAAAAAGGAACGCCCCAAAGCAGAACATACACCGTGAATGACATCGCAGCCATTCTCGGTATCGGCCGAGCTACGGCCTATAAGCTCGCCAACTCTGGAGCGTTCAAGACGATCCGCATCGGTAACATGATCCGCATCTCCAGGAAGTCCTTTGAGGACTGGCTGAAGATGGATGAAAACGAATAAACATTGAGCCCCCTTAATGTAAGGGGGCTCGATGTTTAACTAAAACAATACCCCTAGTACTATGGGCCCATTTCTGTGCTCGAACTTTACGATGTATATTTCTTGAAGAATTCCAAGCTTTCGCCTTCAAGTCCTCTCTTAAATGTGGATTTTAGTTTGAATGCATTAACGAGCAGCAAAATTTTTTCTCTAAG
>DXXH01000073.1:9588-13432 GCA_019416395.1 Clostridiales bacterium | reverse complement strand
CACGGCACGCCGTGCAGAAGACGATTGGGGCAAAACCGCCATCTTTTTTCGGTCTGTGGGGTGCCGGCCCAAAGGCTGATCCACGGTGCCAGAGTCTGTTTTGAAGCCGCCGTACACCACAGCGCTGTATTCCCGGGTAAAAGTATGGGCTTGGATCTGTTCCGCCAGCCGGGTATGAGCGAAATCGTTTTTCGCCACAATCAAAAGCCCACTGGTATCTTTATCAATCCGATGCACAATTCCCGGACGGGCCACCCCATTGATCCCGGAAAGAGAATCCCCACAATGATAAAGCAAGGCATTGACCAAGGTTCCCTCTTCATGACCGGGAGCTGGGTGGACCACCATACCTTTCGGTTTATTCACCACCAACAAATCGTTATCTTCATAGACGATATCCAGCGGAATATTTTCCGGAAGGACTTCCAAAGGACGGACTTCCGGAAGCTCCACCAGAATCAGGTCACCCGGTTTTAATTTGGCGCTTTTGGACAGAACTTTCCCATGACAGGTAACACAGCCATTTTCAATTAAGTTCTGTACAGCAGAGCGGGTCAAGTCTTCCAAGGCTGTGGACAACAATTTGTCTACCCGCTGGCCAGCTTCCTCTACGGGAATTTGAAGCTGTCGGCTCATGAATGCTCCTCCGAACCCGGTGAGTCGTCCTCTTCCCCACGGGTGAAGAATAACACATGTATGACGAATAGCACAGCGCCCACGGTAATACAACAATCGGCAAAATTGAAAATATAGTCAAAAAACAACACGTGAATATAGTCCACCACGAATCCATGAACCATTCGATCGATCAGGTTGCCAAAGCCACCTGCAATCAAGAGCGCCGATGTGGTATAGCTAAAGAATGTGTGCTTTTTATAGCGGAAAAGCAACACAATAATCACAATGGTGGCAATAACGGTAACCCCTACCACCAGCCACATGAAATTTTTAAATAAGCCAAAGGCAGCTCCTGTATTCTCCACATAGGCCAATTCCAACAAGCCGGGAATAACAGTCACCGTACCAATGGGCTTCAAATCCTGCAACACAAAGTATTTGATGATCTGGTCTAAGGCCAACAGCACCACGGCCGCTGCCAATACCGCCACTGCCGTGGCAACGCTTCGGTTTCGATTTTCCGGTTTCAATTAGGAAATCTCCTTTTTCTGGAACAATTCAGCTAAAAAAGAGCGCAAAGAAAGCTTTGCGCCCTCGGTGTTCCTTGTTTACTTTCTACGTTTCTTGTTGCCCAAATCTACGTTGTCGCCAAACTCCAAATTACTGAAATGGGAAGCCTTTTCCTTTTGCAAGGATTCCGGAATATCCGAATAGGCTTTGATATCGATCCCCACCTGGGACAAATCGTCATCGTCGGGATAAGTGTTCTCAGGTTCCCGGCGCAGCTGCTCCCGGCTGTAATCCACCTTGTCATGGAGAGTAGCTGTTTCCATGGAAAGCTGTTCGTTTTCCCGGGTGTTCTGGACTGGCGCTTGGCGTACAGGCTGACTTCTGGGCTGCTCCACAGGTCGCGGCTGCGGTTGGGACTGAGGCTGGGCCTGGACTTGGCGCTGTGGCTCACGAACAGGCTCCGGCTGTGCAACCGTACGGACGGGCTGTGGTTCCGGTTCAGGTTCCGGCTCTGGCTCGGGAGCCGGCCTGGATTCCGGCTGTGCCTGGGCAGGGGCCTGGCTTACCGGAGTGGTATCCTTCAAACGAAAGCTTGGAATGTGATTGATGCTCTCCAGATGCTTTTTGTACATTTCCAGCAAAGAAACACGGAAGGCAGAAACCTGACGTTTCATCTCTTCCAGCTCGCTCTTCTTTTGATCCACCTGGTTTGCATACTCCCGGGCAGCTTTCGCAGCGTCGTCCCGGGCGTTTTCCAAGATTTTCTTGGCGTTGTCTTCGGCGTCGGCAAGCATAACGGCAGCTTTGCCTTTCGCCTCCTGAATGGATTCTTTCGCCACTTTCTGGGCGCTGAGAATCGCATCTTTGATGCCGTCTTCCTCTTCCCGGTAGGATTCGATTTTCTGGGCAAGGATCCCCAGCTTTTTCTGGAGCTCCATATTTTTCGCTTTTAATTCTCCAATTTGGCCTTTCAGCTCTTCCATCTGCTGACTGAGCTGGGCGCTCTGTTGAACGGCGCTGTCCCGCTCTTCTTGAAGCTGGGTAAAGGATTCCACAACTTCATCGATAAAATTATCTACGTCTTCCGGCTTATACCCGGAAAACCCTGCTTTTCCAAAGCTTACCTCATTGATTTCTTTTACGGTCAACATTTGGAAGTCCCCCTTATTGATATTTCCTGCATTTCACCACAAGCCGCCCCTTGCTTGTCAAAGGGCCAAGCTGATCGATCATAAAACGTCCCTGCCTGCGTATGGAAAGCAGATCTCCTTCTTTCAAACGTTGGGAAACTGACAGTGTTTCCCGATGATTTACTGACACAAGTCCCGCCGCGATCAATCCGGCGGCTTTTTCCCTGCTGGTCCTGCACGCAAAAGCTGTCAAGCAATCCAGTCTTTCCGATGCCACGACTCCGCTCATTTCCGAGAATTCCCGGGCTCCTGGCAAAGGTCCCTCCCAAGTAAGGGAAGCCTTTACGCCAACCCGGCCAATTTTCCGAATATTCTGTAAAAAATATTCCCCGATCTCTTCCTTTAGGAACGTCACACATTCCCCTTTTCCCACC
Source organism: Clostridiales bacterium (assembly GCA_019416395.1). Lineage (GTDB taxonomy): Bacteria > Bacillota > Clostridia > Oscillospirales > Acutalibacteraceae > Acutalibacter. The sequence continues at coordinate 10,740 of DXXH01000073.1, read as the reverse complement.
AGGATATCCCCTATCACCGAACGCTCCACACCCAGGGCCATAAACGAACCCAGAAAATCCCGGTGCGTCAGTTTGTCTTCTTCCCGGTAGGTAAGAGCAAAGGGTGTTATTGGAAACAGTTCAGCGCTGGGATCGAGATAGTCGGGGAAAAAACCCACCATGACCCGTTCGGCGTCTTCATGACCACCCCAAAATTGAAATGCGATCTCCTTGCGCCTGGACAAATACTCCTGGCAGAACGCCCCTTGTGCCTCGTCCAAAAAACCCAGAAAACAAGGGCGCTTTCTTCCCAGCTTGATGTGGTCTTCCAGGCGGGCCATAAGTAAATCCTGATCGTTTGGCATACGCGTTTTAGAAATAGACGCCGCTGTTTTCCAGCTCGTCTAAAACGTCGTCGCCGGTCAAATCCACATTGTATGGCGTGATAATAAATGTATTGGTGGCAATGCGCTTGATCTTTCCGTTATTGGCATAGGCTACCCCACTCAAGAAATCCACAATCCGGCGGGATACCTCTTTTTCGGTCTTTTCAAGATTGAGCACTACGGTATGACGTTTGAGCAGTTCATCAGCGATGGTCCTCGTTTCTTCCCCAAAGGAAATGGGTTTGAACAGCACTACCTGCAGCTGAGCCTTGGCATTGATATTGACCACCCGGTTCCCGCTGGAAGAATCGCTGCGGGACATAAAATCGGAGAAGGAATAGGACGAGGAGCGCCGGGGTTCCCCATATCCGCTACGGTCGTCGGTTTCTTCCTGATCCTGCTCGTCGTCATAATATTCTTCATATTCATCATCTGGCGGATTCCACATCTTGTGAAGTTTATCAACCAATCCTGCCATAAGAACAATACCTCCTGAAAACGGTAATCAGTGCTGCGGGTATTCCCGTTTCCCAAAAAGTGAGGAACCAACCCGAACCATGGTCGCCCCACAGGCAATCGCCTCTGGGAAATCAGAGGACATACCCATGGACAAACAGTCCATACGTACATTATCCATTTTTTTAGCCGCTATGTCAACATAAGATTGCCGCACAGCAGAAAAATAGCCGCAAAGTTTGGCCTTATCCTGGCAAATGGGAGGAATTGCCATAAGACCGCTTACCTGAATCCCGGGAAATTCCCGGATTTCATCGATACACTCCCAAAG
>DXXH01000073.1:0-9578 GCA_019416395.1 Clostridiales bacterium | reverse complement strand
CTCCCAAAGGGCTTCGGGCAAAACGCCCCCTTTGCTTTCCTCCCGGCCAATATTTACCTCCACCAACACCTTCATGGAAGTATTTTCCTTGACACACAACCGGGAGATTTCCTTGGCCAATTTCACGCTCCCAACAGATTGAATACAGCTGACTTTGCCAATCAGGTATTTCACCTTGTTGGTTTGCAGTTGCCCAATAAATTGAACGTCGCAATGTTCCCGGTGAAGCCCATCGTATTTTTCCAGCAGCTCCTGCACACGGTTTTCCCCCATGCAGGAAAGGCCCTGGTCGATGGCGTGGTTGATCACCTCTAGCGGCACTGTTTTGGTGGCGGCAAGCAATGTGATGTCTTCCGGCTTTCTCCCGGATTTTTCCGCCGCCTCAGCGATTTCTTCTAAAATCCGGGGATAATTCTCGTCGAAAATCTGAAAACGCTCACTGTACGATTTTTCCATCATAGAGATCCGTCCCTTCTACCACTACCTGGTCATATAGCTGAATGGTGGAGTTGGTTACCAGCATGTCCTGCTCTTCCGAAGAAAGTTCCGTCTTACAGATGGCGTAACCGTTTACAGAATGATCGGTAAAGACCTGGACAAATTCCAACTGCCCACCGTAAAGAATATACACACCCCGTACATTCTTCTGGACTTCCGTAACCGTGTTGCCGTTCTCGTCAGTGGTCGTGTACTCCACATCTTCAAACCGCAACGCCCGTTCGTTTACCAACACCCCGGAATAAGTGGCTACCGTAATCTGAACCGCTTCATTGCGAACCGAGGCGATATCCGAATCCACATAGGAACACTGGAACACCACTGCGGTATTCCCACTTTCCTTATCAAAATTTGTGGCCACGATCTTTGCGGGAATCTGCTCGGAACTGGCAAAAGGAATATCCAGATACACATCTGTCACATCTTCCAAATGTACCATTTCGTCCGCGTCAAACACGCATGCCACATACCAGTTAAACTCCCCGCAGATTTTCCCCACGGCAGTACTGTTTTGAGACGGTTCCCGGGCTAAAAGATCTTCCACCTGGGATACGGTCAGCTCGTCCACCTTCTCGATATCCACCGCGCCTTCCAGTCCGTCCACAGTGCTGATAAAATACCCCGCCTCTGGAGCCTGAATCGTCCCAATAGCGGAACCTGCCTGGCTTTCCAGGGTATCCCGTTCGCTTTCCAATTCACTGATGCGCTGGGCGTAATCCTCGGAGCTTTCTTCCCCAATGACAAGCTGGCGTCGAGTCAAGGCAGTGAGCAAATTGGACTTCCAGGAAGCCAAATCGGAAAAGTCATTCTGGTTGACACCTTTTGCCACCTGGCTGACAGCGGAATAAATCTGCTCCCCTAACATAGAAGGGTTGGCCACAAAATAATCCGCCGGTTTAGAGAGCGCTTGCAAATTTTTAATCTCTTCATCAAGCTGGGTAATTTCCCGCTGGGCCGACGCATCGCTTTCCGTGGAAAACACATCTGCGATCACCCCATTAGCGGCAACCCGGGTACCATCGGCTACCTGGTAGCTCAACACCCCGTTTACACTTTCATTGATGACTGTCTCATCGCGAATCACAAAGCCTTGGGTTTGCAGCACATCGGATACCTGGCCGTACATAGCGGTTTCCGTTTGAATCGCTTTGTGCGTGGACAGATAAGCCTGATATCCCACGTAAACCAGCACCAGCAGCGCTAAAATAAGGGCGCCCGCTGTGCGTATTTTTTTACTGTTCAAAGGCTGTGCCTCCCTTCCAGACGCCCCATTTTTGAAGCAGTTCCAAACTTGCTTCCAAAAGGGCTTCCCTATCTGGGAAATCATCTACATAGAGGAACTCCACCCGTTCTTCCCGTTTAAACCAGGTTATCTGCCGTTTGGCGTAGTGACGGCTTTCCCGCTTGAGATTCTCTATCGCTTCTTCCAGGGGAATCTCTCCCCGAAAATAAGGAAACAGCTCTTTGTAGCCGATTGCCTGAGCGGCTGTGGGGATTTTTTCTTCCTTTTGGCAGAGTTGAAAAAACTCATGAGCTTCCTGCAGCAGTCCTGCTTCCAGCATAGAATCCACACGCAGATCGATGCGCCGGTACAGCGTTTCCCGATTCCGGTAGCTCAGGCACAACATGACGTACTCGTAAGGTGATTGTGCGCTATGAGAGCGCTCCGCCTGCGCGGAAAAAGGTTCTCCACAAAGTTCGATGTACTCCAGTGCCCGTATCACCCGCTTAACATTGTGGGGGTGGATTTCCCCGGCTGCTTTTGGATCCAATTCCGCCAGCCGGTGATAAAGGGATTCCGGGCCTTGTTCTTCCGCCTGCTGAAACAGCTTTTCACGCAGAGTCTCGTCCCGTGCTTTTTCCTCGAAAGAAAAGCCCCGCAACAATGAACGGGCGTAAAGTCCCGTGCCGCCCACCAAAATAGGCAATTTGCCACGGGCATGGATTTCTTCAATCACCTTGCCCGCTGTGTCTACATAATCGGACACACTAAAAGGCTCTTCTACCGGAAGAAACCCTATTAAATGGTGGGGTGCTGCCGCCAATTCTTCCACGCTTGGCTGAGCTGTCCCAATGGGAAGTCCGCGGTAAATCTGCATGGAATCGCAAGACACAATTTCCCCACCCAGCTTTCGGCAAAGCTGAATCCCCAATTCTGTTTTCCCTGTGGCAGTAGGGCCTACCACCGCCGCTACAGGAATCTTTTTCTCAAATGTCATAGCAACCCTCATGTCCGGCCAAACTGCCGCTCAATATCCTGCCGGCGTAGAAGTATGTACACGGGCCTGCCATGGGGACAATAACGCACATCGGGGTTTTGTTCCAGTTTTTTGGCCAATGCAACCATCTCTTCCCGGGAAATGGAATTTCCCGCCTTCATGGCCGCCCGGCACGCCACATTGTGGTAAACCCAGTCCAAATGCTCCGTGGTCATTCTGTTTTTCAGTGACACCAAATATCCGGCAATCTCCATCACCGCCTCCGCGGCGTCACCACCGTCCAGCAGTAAAGGCGCCGACCGTACCAACACCGTACCAGAACCAAAATCCTCCACCTCAAAACCCGCTTTGGAAAAATCTACCACATGGTTCAATACAGCGGTGTATTCGTCCTTATCCAGCGTGACAGTGACCGGCTCCAATAAGGTTTGGGCGTCTCCCCCGGCGTTCTCTTGCTTCAAGCGCTCGTATAACAGACGCTCATGAGCAGCGTGCTTATCGATCAACATCAATTCTTTTTCGCTGTATTCCACAATCAGATACGTACCGAACGCTTCCCCGATCACACGGGAATGAAAATCTTTTCCAGGTGCAGAAGCGCTTTCAACCACCGGTTGCTCCACAACAGGCAGGGTAATTTCTTCCAGGACCGGTGTCTTTATGGGTTCTTGTGCAAGCTCTTCTGCGGAACATTTCTCAGGCACAGGGTGGGTATCTGTCCGGATTTCTACCTGATTAACAGGTTCCTCATTGGCTGGTTCTTTGTCGGTTGCAAAACGCACCACGTGAAGGGGCTCCGGTTGGGGCACATGATCTAATACCTTGTCCCAGGGGTTAGAAAACACAGGTTGTTTTTCCACTGCTGCACTATCACGGAGAAAGAGAGAATTATCGGATTTTCTGGGAGAAACAACTGTTTCCGGTTTCTTAAGCACCGGCTGCGGAACGGAAGGCTGTGTCCGGGAAAGATCCATGCGGAGTTGCTCCTGTTTTTCCGGCGCAGGCGCGTAAGGAGACACAGCTGGGCGTTTCAATTTCATCACCTTGGGACGGTCTCCAGCGTGCAAAGCGGATTTCACCCCATGATATACGGCGTCAAAGATGGGGCGCTCATTGACAAAACGCACTTCTAGCTTAGCCGGGTGAACATTCACGTCTACTGCCCCAAAAGACAACCGCATATGAAGCACGCAGGCCGGAAATTTTCCCACCATAATCGACCCTTTATAAGCTTCTTCCAGCGCCGCCATCGCCGTACGGCTGCGGATATAACGGCCATTGATAAAGAAATTCTGCATGCTGCGGTTAGGACGGCTGGACGAAGGAGCACTGATGTAACCTTCTACCTTGACATGGCCCAGCTCATAATTCACCGGAATCAGGGTGTTGGAAAATTCCCGTCCATATACCGCGTAAATGGTGGAAGAAAGTTTTCCGTCACCGGGAGTATGAAGCTGCTCCTTCCCGTCCCGGATAAACCGGAAGGAAATCTCCGGGTGGGACAGGGCCAGTTTGTCCAAAATTCCCGCCACTGAGTTGCCTTCCGTAGAGTCTTTTTTCAAAAATTTCATGCGGGCCGGCGTATTGTAAAACAAATCCCGCACTAAAATCGTAGTTCCTTCCGGGCAGCCCGCCTCTTCCAGCGAATAATCTTCCGAGCCGCCCCCTACATAACGGACACCGCTTACAGCTCCGGCCACCCGGGTGAGAAGCTCCACATGGGCCACAGCAGAAATGGAAGCCAAAGCCTCTCCACGAAATCCCAGGGTGGCGATAGAGGCAAGGTCGTCCTGCTGAACCACCTTACTTGTGGCATGCCGTAAAAAGGCGGTGGGCACGTCCTCAGGGGAAATGCCGCAGCCATTATCCGTCACCCGCATATACGTGATGCCGCCTCTGCGGATCTCGACTGTGATGATCGTCGCTCCCGCATCCACCGAGTTCTCCACAAGCTCTTTGATTACGGAAGAAGGTCTGTCGACTACCTCTCCAGCAGCGATCAATTCCGCGACCTGTTTTTCAAGCACTTGGATTTTTGGCACACTCCCGCCTCCTTTCACTGCCATTACAAAGCAAATATTCTTTCCCTTATCCTCACTTCAGCATGCTGGTAAGCTCGAACAAGGTATTCATACACTGTATGGGGGTCAAAGCGTTCACATCAAGGGAACGCAGTTTTTGCAGCACTTCCCCGTCTGCAGAATCCATGGTGAGCTGCACCGGTTCCTCAGAAAAACGATGATGGGAAGGACGCTGGGCTTCTCCCCCATTTTTTTCCAGTTCCGCCAAGACCTGTTTGGCGCGTTTGATCACCTTGTCCGGCACCCCGGCCAGCTTGGCCACTTCGATACCAAAGCTATCGTCCGCCCCGCCACGCACAATCCGGCGCAGGAAAGTGATATCATCACCGCGTTTCTTCACAGCGATATTGAAGTTTTTCACCCCGGGAAGGATATCTTCCATGGCGGTCAGTTCATGATAATGGGTAGCAAACATGGTTTTTGCCCCCACCAGCTTTTTGTCGTGAACATATTCCAACACGGCCCGGGCAATACTCATTCCGTCAAAAGTGGAAGTTCCCCGGCCTATTTCGTCAAAAATAATCAGGCTGTTTTGGGTGGCGTTTTTCAAGATATCCGCCACTTCGCTCATTTCTATCATAAAGGTGGATTGGCCTGCGGAAAGATCATCGGAAGCGCCTACACGGGTAAAAATACTGTCCACGATCCCCACTTCCGCCACCGCCGCAGGTACAAAACACCCGATCTGAGCCATGATGGTGATAATCGCCGTTTGACGCATAAAAGTGGATTTTCCCGCCATATTGGGACCGGTGATAATGGCTACCCGGTTATCGTGCATATCCATGTCCACATCATTGGGCACGAAGGGCGTGTCATGGAGCAGCGCTTCCACCACAGGGTGACGGCTATCCTTTAAATAAAGCTTGCCACTCAAATTGATTACTGGACGGGTGTAATCGTTTTTCACCGATACCACCGCAAAGGAACAAAGTACGTCCAGCACAGCCACAGCTTTCGCCGATGTCTGCACCCTGGTAAGCTGAGCAGCTACCTGCTGGCGCACTTCCTCAAACAGCTTGCTTTCCAACGCAATGGATTTATCATGAGCCCCTAAAATCCGGTTTTCCAGATCCTTCAGCTCCTGGGTGATGTACCGTTCCCCATTCGTCAAAGTCTGTTTGCGAATGTAATCGTCCGGAACTTGGTTTTTATAGCTGTTGGACACCTCTATGTAATAGCCAAACACCCGGTTATAGCCGGTTTTCAAATTGGGAATACCTGTGCGTTCCCGCTCCCGGGCTTCCACAGCGGCAATCAGTTCCCGGCCGCCGTTCATATCCCGTTTGACTTCGTCCAGCTCTGCGTTATACCCTTCCCGGATTATACCGCCTTCCCGAATGGTAAAAGGCGGGTCGTCCACAATGGCGGAGTCGATTAGCTGGGACACGTCGTCCAAACCGTCCATTTCTTGATTGAGCTGCTGCAGCAGGGTGGATTGACAGGGTTCCAGCAGCATTTTCAAACCCGGCAGCCGTTTTAACGCAGCGGAAAGGGAACGGAGTTCCCGGCCATTGGCAGAGCCGTACACAATCCTGGTCATGATCCGTTCCAAATCGAAAATGCCCGTCAGCTGTTGGGTCACCTCATCCAACAGCTGGGGATTTTGGAACAGCTCTTCCACGGCGTTTTGCCGGCGGGTGATCCGGGCAGGACTTAAAAGAGGCTGCTCCAGCCAGGTTTTGATCAGCCGTTTTCCCATAGCCGTCTTCGTCCGGTCCAGCACCCAGAGAAGAGATCCCTTCCTCTCTTTATTGCGAAGGGTTTCGGTCAGCTCCAAATTCCGACGGGCATTGATATCCAACCCCATCACACCGGCATCCACACCGATCTCCACTTCATTCATGCGCTCCAGACCGGTAATCTGAGTCCGCCCCAAGTAATCCAAAAGCACCCCCAGAGCTTTCACTGCCAACGGTTTGTCTGAAAGTTCCAATTCCTGCAGGGATTTTCCACGGAATTGGCGGATGACAGCTTGCTGGGAATCTTCCAGGTTCTCATACAGAGATCCCTCTTGACACTCTACCGAGGCTTGGAGCTTGTCCCGGATAAAATTACTCAGACCAGACAAATCCAGCGCCTGGGGATTCAGAAGGATCTCGCTGGGATTATACCGGGCCAGCCGGTCTTCCAAAATATGGAGCAACGTTTCCACATCCGGCGCTAAAACCTGATCGGCCGTCAAATCGCCAGTGGAAACGTCCCCAAAACAAAGCCCCAGTCCGCCTTCCTCATAGCAAAGGGAACACAGGAAATTATTCCGGGTCTCGTCCAACATGCTGTTTTCCAAAACGGTACCCGGCGTGATTACCCGGATCACGTCCCGCTTGACAATCCCCTTGGCAAGCTTGGGATCTTCCAGCTGCTCGCAAATCGCCACCTTATATCCCTTGGCCACTAGCTTGGCAATATAGCTTTCCGCGCTGTGGAAAGGCACCCCGCACATGGGAGCCCGTTCCTCTTGGCCGCAATCGCGGCCAGTCAGGGTCAGCTCCAGCTCTTGGGACACCGTCTTGGCGTCGTTGAAAAACATTTCGTAAAAATCTCCAAGGCGAAAGAAAAGTATCGTGTTAGGATACTTTTCTTTCATCTCGAAATATTGCTTCATCATCGGGGAATAATCCGCCATCGTTACTCCTACCAGCCCTTTCCGTTTCCCAGGGACCCAATTCCCTGATCCGTCAAACCTCCCGTTTTTCTAAGCAGCCTTAGTGGCAGCCACCGCAGCTGGAACAGTTACCGCCGCAGGAAGAGGCTTCGTAATCGCAAGTATCCGGGTCTTCCCCGTCCGCGCACAAACCGATAATCCCTGTAATCTGCTGAAGCAGAGCATCAAATTCATTCTTGGCGTCGTTGTAACGGAGCATATGCTCATTTTCCATGATCTTCTGATACACTGCCCGAAATTCATCGTTCAGCCGTGCCAGGGTTTCGTCATTCCGGTCTTCTTTCTGAGCCTCATTGCTGATCGCCATGCGCTTCAGGTTAAATTCCCCGATGGCTTCCTGCAAGCTTTCGTCCTCATCGCTGGCCTGGCGCGCGGCCACCATAGCGATATAGCGCTCATCATTTTGCAAAGCGCGGCCCAATTCTCTTGTCAATTCAATGATATCCATAAATATTTCCTCCAAATGAATTTTTCTTGAATACTATTAAAAAGCCATCAAGGCTTCTTTTCCTTGCTATGAATCATTCCTTTTAAAATTCCGCCTATTCCCAGTACGCAAACCAGAACAATCCCCGGCACAAGCAGTTGGGCATACCAGGGCGTTTTATAAAGCTCCGGGTGAACGTGGTAATCCCAAGAAAGATAGAGGCCATGTCCCAGAAAAGCACCGGTAAATGCGGCCATTGTAATGGTAACAATTTGGTTGAGGCGTTTCATAACCCCGCTCCTCTTTTACTCTTCCGCCACCAGTTCCCCTTGCAGCATCCAGCTTCGGGCGCTGGTGATTTTTACCGTCACATATTCTCCCAGCAATCGGTCTTCCCCTGGGAACTCCACTACTACGCTGGAGTTTGTCCTGCCGGAAAGCAGTCCGGATTTCTCGTTGCGTTCCTCTACCAGGACCCGCTCCGTAGTACCTACCATCTTTTGACAACGGCGGGCAGCGATTTCTTCCTGGACTTTCAACAGTTCCGCAAACCATTTTGTCTTTTCCTCGTGAGAGACAGGGTCCGGCATCTTTGCTGCTTTTGTCCCCTGCCTGGGAGAGTAAATAAAGGTGAACAGAGACGTGAATTCCACTTCACGGATCAAAGAAAGGGTATCCTGAAATTCCTCATAGGTTTCTCCCGGAAATCCCACGATCACGTCAGAAGTAAAGCTTACGTCCGGCATAACAGTCCGCGCGTACCGGATCAGCTCCAAATACTGTTCCCGATCGTAATGGCGGTTCATCTCTTTCAACACCCGGTCATTTCCAGATTGGAAAGGCAGATGTATGTAATGAGGAATATGCGTGCTCTCGGCAATCACGTCGAACAGCTCTTTCGAAGCGTCCTTGGGGTGGGAAGTCATGAACCGGATCCGGTAATCGCCGGGGATTTGATCCAGTCTTCGCAAAAGCTCCGCGAAGTTTACCGGCTCTTCCAACCCTTTGCCATAGGAATTGACGTTCTGGCCCAAAAGAGTGATCTCCTTGTAGCCTGCCTCTACCAGTTCCCGGCATTCTTTTACAATCTCATCAGGTTGGCGGCTCTGTTCCCTTCCCCGGACATAGGGAACAATGCAGTAGGAACAGAAATTATCACACCCCACCATGACCGTTACCCAGGCCCGGGATTTCCCATCTCGCCGGGTGGGGATTCCTTCCAGCACCTGCTCCTTTTCGTGTCCCCGCAGGAATACCCGGCGGGAATCGGTGATGGTGGTATACAGCATCTCAGGCAGACGGTGAATCACATGGGTACCAAACACAATATTCACAAAAGGGAAGCTTTTCCGAAAACGTTCCGCAACGTGTTCCTGTTCCGTCATGCAGCCGCACACGGCAATGATGACGGAAGGGTGCCGCCGCTTGATATTTTTCAAAGCACCCACATTGCCGAACACCCGGTCTTCCGCGTGTTCCCGCACCGCACAGGTGTTAAAAAGGATAAAATCAGCCTCTTCGGGAGACGTGGCAAATCCAAAGCCCATTTCACTGAGCAGGCCCTTGATTTTTTCCCCATCTGCAACATTTTGCTGGCAACCATAGGTGCGCACATACGCCAAAGGCACCGGTCCTCTGGCCCGTACCTTCATCATTTCAGCCACGTCGGCCATATACAATTTCTG
>DXXH01000072.1 GCA_019416395.1 Clostridiales bacterium | reverse complement strand
GATCCAGGATACCAACATGATCCGCCGTGGAGGGATTGCCGCGCAGCGGGAGCAATCCGCCAGGCTCCGGGCCTTGCTTGCGAAAGACCCCTTTCCCAGCCGGGAGATACTGGAAGCTTTGGATCTAGAATATATCCATGCCAACTGGTCCCCAGGGGGCAGCGCGGATCTGCTGGCGTTGTGCTGGCTGCTGCATTTTTTAAGGGAGGTGTGAGAATGGGCTGTGAAATCGTGCGGGTATGGCCCCAGGATATGGCCCTCTTGTCCCAGGTGGACGCTCTTTTGGCGCAGGAGGGCCTTTCCCGGGACAGGAATCTGGACTACACCTGCGCCCTGCTGGACGAGTCCGGCAGGGTGGTGGGGACGGGCAGCTATTTTGACAACACCCTGCGGTGTCTGGCGGTGAGCCGGAAGTATCAAGGGCAGGGGCTGCTCAACAAGCTGGTGACCCACCTGCTGGACCAAGAGTACGCCTGCGGGAAAACCCACCTGTTTGTTTACACCAAGGCTTCCGCCGCACCCATGCTTCAGGATTTGGGATTCTATGAAATCACAAGGGTTGGGGAAACACTGGTGTTTTTGGAGAACCGCCGGAAGGGGTTTGAGACCTATTTGCACGGGCTGAATTCCAGAAAAAGGCCGGGGCGTTCCGCCGCCGTCGTGATGAACGCCAACCCCTTTACCTTGGGGCATCAATACTTGGTGGAGACTGCCGCCAAACAGTGCGACACGCTGCACCTGTTTGTTGTCAGCGAGGATCGGAGCCAGTTTTCCTTTGCCGTGCGCAAGCGTTTGGTGGAGGAGGGAGTTGCCCATCTTCCCAATGTCCTGGTACACGAAACAGGCCCGTATCTCATCAGCAGCGCGACCTTTCCCAGCTATTTCCTAAAAGATTCGGAAGCTGTCAGCGAAAACCAAGCCCGCCTAGATGCCGCCGTGTTCGGGAAGATTGCCTATGTTTTGGGAATCACTGTTCGGTATGTGGGGGAGGAACCCTTCAGCCAGGTAACCAGGCTGTATAACCAGATATTGACGCAGGAGCTTCCCAAACTGGGGATTGCCTGCCGGGCCATTCCCCGCCTGGAGGTGGAAGGAGAACCAATCAGCGCCAGCCGGGTGAGAAGCCTGCTGCAGCAGGGAGATTTGAAACAAGTTCGGAAACTGGTCCCGAATTCCACCTTCTCGTTCTTTACGCAATATTCTTTGTAAAGGTGTTATACAGTGCAGTTTTTAAATTCCTGAGAATGAAATCGGACTTCTTTTGCGCTCTCTTTCACCGTCTCTAGGCAGAGTTCCCCTTCGGGGGGATTCTGCCTGTTTTTTATCCCGAAAACGGACGGGCTTTGCCGCATCCGGTCCCCGCCTCCAGTGTTTTGAATGCAACGTGAATTCAAAACATTGGAGGTTTTTTTATGGCTTACAACAAGGCCAGGGCCGAAAAAGAATGGCTCAAATGGAAAAACGAGGAAGAGGCCAAGCTCCGGGAGCTGGGCGTGGACGAGGACACCATCCAGCGGCTGCATACTTACGACTGGGCGGTGTTCAATTCCGACCGGCGGTTCTACGAGCCCCAAGGGGATTGGACCTCCCGCACCGACTGGGACAACGCCCAGTGGATGGAGCTGCCTGTCCGTGACAGCGCATCCCTCCTGGAGAGCCTGGAGAACCAGGGGCTTTTCCAAAAGCTGTCCAAAGAGGACCAGCGCACCCTGGACATCGTCTTTCTCAGATGCCAGGGATGGTCCTACAAAGAAATCGCCCAGAAACTGCACATGTCCCTCTCTTCCGTAAAGAAGCGCATCTCCCGGTTGAGAAGGAAATTTTAAGATTTTTCAAAAAATTTGAAAATCCGGTCACTTTTTGCCCTTTCCCACCGGCTATAAGGTGAACGGGAAAAATTCCCCGCACCTTGAAAACCTCATACGCAATCCATCCAGTCCATTCCCACTGCGAGGTGAGGAGCCAAAGCCAATTCAGAACTCCCGCGAAGATCTCCCCCAGGGGAGGGAGCGAAAAGGACATTCTGGAGCTGCCGGGCGGCACCCGGCAGGGCGATGATCCGCAGTGTGGGACAATGATACTTCTGCCCAGCCATAGGTCGAGCGTTGAAGCCGGGAGTTTCCCGGTGAGCCGTCGCACCCCTTGGGGGCAGCCGGAAGGAAATGCCGGGGGACGTCAAGTGGAACACTCCATCTCTGACTCCCATGGAGCTGGGCAAGCCCCCAGCCGCTGCGATGAATTCCCTTCACAGTCCGGGGCGCCGGGGGCAAATAGGGCTGTGATTTCATAGAAAGGGTTCACCCGCTGGGAGAGGTCTATGCTTTTCACAGCACCCCACCTACGTTGCCCAGCGGGTGAGGCCCCTACATAAATTCCCTAGAATACCACCGAAAGGAGGGCAAGCCATGCACGCCCGTGATTCTCCCCAATGTTATTTCAACCCCAAAACCCACTCACAGAAGGAGGAACTGTGCACATGAAAAAGAACACAAAACCAAGACGGCTTCTGGCCCTGCTCCTGGCCCTGACCTTGGCCCTGGGGATGATTCCCTTCTCCGCGTCCGCCGCCAGCCAGGAAAATGTTTACCACGACCCGGCGGAAAACTGGCTGGAGGGTGGCTCCCGTGCCGACACCTTCACCCAGAACGCCACCCGCACCTACGGCACCATGCAGTGCCGGTACTGCACCATCCAGCAAAACGGCGACGTGGGGCAGCCCTACGTCTACACCGCCTGCATCACCTACCGGGTGCCGGAGTACACCCGCGACGGCGTTTCCGACGCTGTGCGGAACATTGGCTACTCGGACGGCTACACCACCACAGGGGAGACCGCCAACGTGAACTACCAGTCTCCCAACGACGGCGGCATCTACACCGGCTATCACTGGTCAAAGAGTATGTGCCTGCGGTGCGGGCGGATCAACACCAACTACCCCATCAGCGACCACGCCTATGACCGGGATGTGTACATCCTCTACGACTGTGCCAGCAGCTTTGAACAGCAAACCGGCCCCGCGGAGACCACCTGGGAGTATCTGGACAGCGAGCGTCACATCAAGACGGTGACCCAAGCCAAATACTGCGGCTTCTGCTTCGGTACCAACAAGACCGTAGATACCGTCACCGAATCCCACAGTCTGGAGGAGTCCATCCGCCCGGAGCTTTCCCATGACCGGTTTGTGGTGATGGACAACTGCAAAGACTGCGAGTACGGCAAGACCCAGTATGTCCTGGCGAAATCCGTGGTGGCCAACTACGAGGGCGTGGTGGACGGCCAGCCCCACACCATCACCGTTTCCGACCTGTCGGAGGCCGGCGTCACCACCCAAATCCGCTATGGAGAGAGCGCGGAGACCTGCACCCTCACCAGCGCTCCCAACTACACAGAAGCCGGTTCTTACCCCGTGTACTACCAGATCACCTACACCTACGATGACGTGGACATGGTGGAGGACGGGGTGGCCTACGTCCGCTTGGTGGAAGCCAGCGGCGGCAACAACGATGGTTCCGGCTGCACCTGCGGTTGCGGCGACCCCAACTGCGACTGCCAGGACCCCAACTGTGGCGGCAACTGTTGCCAAAGCTCCTGCGCCGAGGGCCACAACTGGGTGGAATTGGAGAAGGTGGAGCCCACCTGCACCGCCCTGGGCTACACCCGGCGGCTGTGCGTCAACTGCGGCAAGGTGGAGAAGGTGGATTACATCGACTCCCTGGGCCACGCCTGGCAAAGCGTCGTCATCCGGGACGCCACCTGCGAGACCCCTGGCAAAACCTTGGAGCTCTGCCAGCGGTGTGGCGCCGTGAAGGAGCTTGACACTCCCAAAGGCGAGCACCAGTATGAGACCTTCCCTGTGGAGGCCAGCTGTGTTTCTCCCGGCTACACCGTGAAAGAGTGCTCTGTCTGCGGCGACCGCCATGTGACCAACTTGACGGACGCCCTTCCCCACAACTACGAAGCCCGCATTACCGCGCCGGGCTGTGAGACAGGCGGCAGCACCCTGCACCTCTGCGAGGGGTGCGGCAGCTCCTTCCTCACCGACTACACCGACCCCCTGGGCCATGCCTGGGACGAGGGGAAGGAGATCACCAGCCCCACCTGTGACGGCGCGGGGGTCATCCAGTATACTTGCACCCGCTGCGGCCTGACCCGTCTGGAGGCCCAGGACGCCACCGGACACACCCCCGGTCCCGAGGCCACCTGCACGGAGCCTCAAATCTGCACGGTTTGCGGGGCCATCTTGAAGCTGCCCAAAGGCCACACTCCCGGCGACTGGATCGTGGACAAGGAACCCACCGCCGATGAGGAAGGCAGCAAGCACCAGGAGTGCGTGGACTGCGGGGAAGTTCTAGACACAGAAACTATCCCCCAACTGGGCTATGAGGAGCATCCCTATTTCATGGTGGGCTACCCGGACGGCACTTTCCGACCCCAGGGGGAGATTACCCGCGGGGAGGCCGCGGCACTGTTCTCCAACCTGCTGTCCCAGCAGAAGGGGGTGGACATCCACACCGTGGAGGACGCGGGGTTTGACGACATCCCCGCCCACGCTTGGTATTCGGGACACGTTTGGTTCCTCAATCAATACGGCGTCATTTCCGGCGTGGGGGAGGGCGAGTTCGCCCCGGAGGAGCCCATCTCCCGCGCGGAGTTCACCGCTATGGCTGTGAAGTTCTTCCATGTCTACGACGGTGGCGACGAGGATTTGAAGGAGGAGTACGAGGAGTTTACCGACATCGCCCCTGGCTACTGGGCGGCGAAGTTCATCGAGGAAGCGGCCCTCCGGGGTTGGATTTCCGGCTATGAGGACGGCTCCTTCCGCGGGGAAAACTCCATCCTCCGGGCGGAAGCCGCGGCTCTGGTCAACGGCCTGCTGGGCCGGGAAGTAGATATGAATTATGTCAACAAGAATACGGGTTCTCTCATCACCTTCCCGGACGTGCCCTCCACCTATTGGGGCTACGGACACGTCATGGAGGCCACGAATGCCCACCAGGCCGATTGCACCGGAGAGCAGGAGGTGTGGGCGGCGTGACCTGAATTGATTTTCTTGACGAAAAAGGAGAGAGCGCCTTAGAGACGCTGTGAGCCGGGAGTGTAAAGAAAAACTTTTTGCCTTCAAGCTTGCGAAGGGTGTTGTGGTCCACAACACCCTTTTTACATAGGCGGCAAGGCTGCCAATGATTTGAAGGAGGTTCGATTGTATGAAAAAGACATATTACCGCGGAGACGTGTACATGGCAGATCTGGGGCAGGGTGTTGGTTCTGAACAGGGCGGCTCCCGGCCTGTGGTCATCGTCCAGAACGATACCGGCAACTATTTCAGCCCCACGGTGATCGTGGCGGCGATGACCAGCAAGGGGAGCACCAAGGCAAAGCTGCCCACCCATTTCACGTTGGAGGGCTTCACCCAGGTGCCCTCCCTGGTGCTGTGCGAGCAGGTCCGCACCCTGGACAAGCAGCGCCTGGGAGAGTATGTAGGGCGGCTGACCCAAAAGGAGATCCAGCAGCTGGACTGCGCTCTGGCTGTGAGTTTCGGCCTGCGAAGGCCGCCCAAGAAACGCAAGGAGAAAATCCATAAGTCGGCTTTGACCATGACCCTGTGCCCCTCCTGCGCGGAGGCCTTCTGCTGGGATGGGGAGCACACCCTTAAGCGGGTGGACGCCGTTTCCCCCGTGAAAGATTTGTGTACCTTCTGCGGGCAACGGTACGGGTATGAGTATCGGATATATGGGCGGAAGGAGGGCGCATGAATCAAGACAGTGCCTTCTCTAAAAAGAAAGATATAGTTTCTTTCCCCAGGGAATCCACCTATTCCATTGGAAACGTGACCTACCGGGTGGAATCCCATTTCATTGAGGACGGGAAAACCCTGCCGGAGATGGTAAAACGCGTATTGCTGGAAAATATTTGCAAAAATATCCATCGCACATTTGCGGAATCACGCATGGAGCGATATAATCAGGGTGCAACATTGCTTATTTGGCGGCAAGGAAGGAGGAACTATGGCAAAGCCAAATAAAAAATCCGTGACACAACTCATGGAGAACGTGGAAGGAGAAGTGGAAAGGAAAATCACCGCCCTGTATGTGCGCCTGTCCAGGGACGACGAGCTGGAAGGGGAGAGCAACTCCATTTCCAACCAAAAGGCCCTGCTCACCGACTACGCCCGGCGGCACAAGTTCAAGAATGTCCGCGTTTTCGTGGACGATGGAGTTTCCGGCGTCACCATGAACCGGAGCGGTTTCCGGGAGATGATGGCCCTGGTGGAGGAGGGGAAAGTCTCCACCGTGATTGTCAAGGATATGTCCCGCCTGGGCCGGAACTACTTGGAAGTGGGGCAGCTCACGGAGACTATTTTCCCCACGTACAACGTCCACTTCATCGCTGTCAACGACGGGGTGGACAGCGACCGGGGAGAGGACGATTTCACCCCTTTCCGCAACATTATGAACGAGTGGTACGCCAAGGACATGAGCCGGAAAATGCGCTCCAGTATGCGAACGAAAAGCAAACAGGGGTACGCCATTGGCCGGCCGCCTTTGGGATATATGCGCGACCCAGAAAACACCAAGCGGTGGATCGTCGACGAGGAGGGCGCAGAGATTGTCCGTTACATCTACACATTGCGCTTAGAGGGTACCAGTACCAATGAGATTGCAAAAAAGCTTCGGAATGAGAAGGTGCTGCTTCCCTCCGTCTATGCCGAACGGAAAGGTTTTAAGAAACCTACCCGCCGAGCCAGCCGAGGGGAGTATCAGTGGGACACCAGCATCGTGCGACAGATTCTACTGAATCAGGAGTATGTGGGGGATGTTCTCAACTTTCGCACCTATAGCAAGTCCTACAAGCTGAAAGAGCGGCTGGAAAACCCTCGGGAAAATTGGGAGATTCACAAAGATGTCCACGAGGCCATTATCTCCCGGGAGGATTGGGAGGCCGTCCAAAAGACCTTTGGAGACACGAAATACAGGAAGCCTCTTCACATTGAAAAAAATATGTTCTGCGGCTATCTCAAGTGCTCCGACTGTGGCGCCAACCTCAATTATAAATATACCCATGACAACCCGGATAACCACTATTTTTCCTGCCGGAACAAGCGGGCCGGTAACGGCCTGTGCAGCAAAACCCACCATATCCGGGTGGACGTGATCACCGAGCTGGTGCTTCGCAACCTCTCCGAGATTGTCCGGTTTGCATCGGCCTTTGAGGATGAGTTTGTGAAGATTGTCATGGACGAGCAGTACAAGCAAATCCAGATCCAGCAGAGGAAGAATCAGGAGACCCTGCAAACCCTGCTGGCCCGTAACCGGGAGGTGGATGTACTTTATGAGAAGCTGTTCGAAGAAAAAATCCTCGGCAATCTTACCGAAGATCGTTTCAAGAAACTGTCCGAAAAATATGAGGATGAGCAGACAGAGCTGACCCAGCGCATCCGGCACATGAAAAAAGTGGTGGCGGAGGAACAGAAACACGAGCTGAACACCGAAGGTTTTCTCCAGCTGGTACGAAAGTACACTGATATCCAGGAGCTGACCCCGGAAATTCTCCGGGAGTTCATCGACAAGATCGTGGTGCACCACCGGGAAAAGCAAGGAAAGGAGACCGTCCAACAGGTGGACATTTATTACCGATTCATCGGTCATGTAGAACTTCCCAAGTTGAGTAAGCCTCAGCGGGAGGCGTATCTGCTCAGTTTTGGGCGGGAAAAAGAAGAAAGCCAAAGTGCTTAAAACACTTTGGCCTACATAAAAGAAAATACCCACAGGAGCTCAGGTCCCTTATGGGTACTCGAAGTGGTGCAGGTGACAGGACTTGAACCTGCATGAACTTGCGCTCATATGGACCTGAACCATACGCGTCTGCCAATTCCGCCACACCTGCATATTTGGTTGTCCGTTGAAGTATTGCCTCAACGCTCAAATATTATAGCATTGGATTTTTGGATTGTCAACAGGTATTTTCAAAAAAATTTTCAATTTTCCATTTTACAGGGATTTTACACAGGGAAACAGAAAAAATCTAGGGGTTGGCGCTTAACAAAAGGGGGAAAATGCTCCAATCCGCTTTACAACACCTTAACAATCTGTGGTATAATTAACCCAGATTTCATGAAACCCCCAACAAAAGCGAAACAAAGGCCTTTTATAATACCACGTGGTTTCAAGAGAACAGGAGATATTGCCCATGATACAACGTGTGTTTTTCGACCTGGGACTGACCCTTGCGGAAAGCGATACGCCCAGACGTTATGTGGAGCATTTCGCAGCGTTGAAATGCCCCATCTCCCAAGAAGAAGCCAACCGCGCTTACCATATGGCCAACAAATATTTCATGCGGGAACAGCGGGGCGCTTTGGGCAAGGGAGACGGAAGCGTGTTGCGCTGTTTTCTCCAAAGGGTCTGCCAGGAGCTGAAACGGCCGGAGTTGGCCGAAGACCTTTACCAGCTGACCTTGGGGGAGACAAGCCCTGTGGAATGGACTGCTTTTCCTTTTACCGTGGAAGTCCTGCAGGGACTGCGGGAACGGGGAATCCGGACGGGATTGATTTCCAACTGGGATCCCTCTTGCCGGAGTGTGCTGGAGAAAACAGGTCTCACGCCTTATCTGGACCCCATTGTGGTCTCCAGCGAGGTGGGAGTGGAAAAGCCGGACCGGCGGATTTTTGAAAAGGCGCTGGAGCTTTCCGGTGAGGACCCAAAAGAGTGCCTGTATGTAGGGGATAATTATTACGACGATGGAGTGGGAGCGTCCCAGGTGGGTATGGCGTTCTGCGTATTGAACCCGCCCGGACAGCTTGGCATTGAGGAATTGGATCTTCCCTGGTGCGTTCCGGATATCCGGAGCGTTTGGGACGTGATTCAGGCGCTGAACGCCTGAATCCAAAATCAACGGGAAAATACCGCGCGGTAGCGCGTGCACAATATAGCTTGAAACTGAAATGTTCACCATAGAAAACTCGCGTAAAAACTGTGAGATAAAGGAGAAATAAGACCATGCAGAAACGAATTCTCAGCCTTGTGCTTGCTTTGGCCCTGATGCTGACCGTCCTTTCCGGCTGCGGCACCAACGGGAACAGTTCTACTTCCGGTTCTTCCACAACTTCCGCCGGGGAGACTTCCGGCAGCAGCGCTTCTACAGAGAGCCAAACCTCTGAAACCAGCGGTGATCAGACCGTGGTGCGCATGAATATCGGCTCTGAGCCTGACAGCCTGGACCCTTGGCAGTCCGCTGCTTCCGATACGGACGCCATTTTCCACAATGTGTTCGAGGGCTTGTGCCTGTACGACGAGAACGGTGAAATCATTCCCGGCCTGGCGGAAAGCTGGGATATTTCCGACGACGGCCTGACCTATACCTTTCACCTGCGCCAGGGTGTGAAGTTCCACAACGGCGATGACTTCGATTCCGCCGACGTGCTGTATTCTTACAACAATTTCGCCGGTTTGGACGGCAATGAGGCGGTTTCCTCTGACTACGAAATCGTGGACAGTGTGGAAGCTCCCGACCAGTACACCTTTGTGGTTCATCTGAGCGAGCCGTCCGCCGCCTTCCTGTCCGTGAATATCGACCCGATTCTCCCTGAGGGTTACACGGACCAGGCGACGGCTCCCGTAGGCACCGGCCCCTTTAAGTTTGTGGAGTATACCCCTGCCCAGCGTGTGGTCCTGGAAAAGAACCCGGACTACTACGATGAGGACCGTATGGCCAAAATCGACCGGGTAGAATTCTATATCATGACCGATACCGCCGCCGTGGTGTCTGCTTTGCAGTCCGGCCAGCTGGATATCGCTTCCATCAACGCCGACGACGCTTCCGTGCTGGAAGGCCAGTTTGACATTTACAACTCCCCCCAGAACATGGTGCAGATTTTTGCTCTGAACAATGAGGTGGAGCCTTTCAACAAATTGGAAGTCCGCCAGGCCATCAACTACTGCATCGACAAGGACCAGATCATCAACAGCGTGTTCGGCGGTTACGCCACCAAGCTGTACACCAATTTCAGCCCTGTGATGGCAACTTATTACAATGATTCCCTGGAAGGCTCCTACGATACCGATGTGGAGAAAGCGAAAGAGCTGATGGAGCAGGCAGGTTACGCCGATGGGTTTACCTTCAGCGTAAAGGTGCCCGCCAACTATCAGGCCCACATCGATACCGCCCAGATCATTGCCCAGCAGCTCCAGCAGATCAACATCACCATGAACATTGAAAGGGTGGAATGGGCCACCTGGTTGGAAGACGTGTATACCAACGCCAATTACGAGGGCACCATCATCGGCTTGACCGGCAAGCTGGACCCCGACGCTGTGCTGGGCCGGTTTGAGACAAACTACGCCCGGAACTTCTACAACTTCTCCAATGAGGAATACGACCAGCTGATCAAAAGTTCCGTCACCGAGCTGGATGAGCAGACCCGGATCGACAATTACAAGCGCTGCCAGGAAATCCTCACCGAACAGGCTGTGGGCGTGTATATCTGCGACCCCAACCTGGTGGTGGCCAGCCGCAAGGACTTGAAGGGCTATACCTTCTATCCTGTGACCTTCCACGACATGAGCAAGCTTTATTACGAGGGATAATCCCCAGAGGGGGAAGGATCCCAAAGGCAACCATAGGAACAGTTCAGGGGGCCGTGCCGGGCCGGATCGTCCGGGCGGCCCTTCCACTGTGGGAAAGGAAAAGAACGCTTATGGCCTACTATTATGTCCGAAAAGTGGCGGGGTTTTTAGTCACCCTGTTCCTGGTGTCCATACTCACCTTCGCCGTGTTCCAGATCCTTCCGGGAGACCCGGCCCTGGTCATTCTGGGAGTGGACGCCGACCCGCTGCAAATCCAGCAGCTGCGGGATTCCATGGGCTTGGATAAACCCATTCCCATCCGCTTTCTGGAATGGATCGGCGGCCTGCTCCGGGGCGACCTGGGTACCTCTTACCGCTATCACCAGCCTGTATCCCAGCTGATTGGCAGCGCTTTTGGCGTCACGGTGCAGCTGGCGGTATTCGCCCTGATCCTCACCGCTTTGGTGGGGATTCCCGTGGGCATTTGGCTGGCCCATCACAGCAAGCGTCCCTATGCCCTGCCGGTGTCACTGCTTTCCCAGCTGGGGCTTTCTGTGCCGGCGTTTTGCTTCTCGGTGCTGCTGATCAACATTTTTTCCGTGCAGCTCAAGTGGCTGCCGTCCATGGGCTACACCCCCTTTGCCCAGGACCCGGTTGCCTGCCTGAAAAGCATGATTTTGCCCTCTGTGGCCATTGCTTTCGGATCGGCGGCGGTGCTGATCCGGTATGTGAAAGTCAGCGTTACCCAGCAGGAACGCCAGGACTATGTGAAAACCGCCCAGAGTAAGGGAGTATCTTCTCGGAAGATTCTCCGGGGCCATGTGCTGCGCAATTCCCTGATCCCCGTGCTGACCATTTTTGGCATGACCATCACCGACGTGCTGGGGGGCAGCATCATCATCGAGAACGTGTTTTCCCTGCCGGGCATCGGCAAGCTGGTGTCCACCTCTATCACGTCCCGGGACCTGCCCTTGATCCAGGGCCTGGTGCTGTATTTGGCCATCATTGTGGTGGTGTGCAATTTTGTGGTAGATGTGCTGTACTCGGTGATCGACCCCCGTATACGCCTGAAGTAAAGAGGGAGGGACAGAGTTTTGCGTTTCAGTACCATATTGAAAAAATGCCTGCACAACAGGAATTTTATCATAGGAATCTCCATGGTGGGCCTGATGGTGCTCACCATGCTTGTGGGATTTTTCTACATGCCCTATGACCCCAACGCCATGGACACGGAAAACGCCCTGCAATTTTTCTCCTCGGCCCACCCCCTGGGTACCGACCAGTTTGGGCGGGACATCTTGAGCCGCATTATGGAAGGCACCCGGGTGTCCTTCCTGGTGGGGGCGCTGACGGTGGTCTTCGGGCTGATCGTGGGCGGGGCCATTGGGTCTATTGCCGGGTATTACGGCGGGAAAATCGACGAGGTGATCATGAAGCTCATCGATACCCAGATGGCTTTCCCCGGGGTGCTGTTGGCGTTGATGCTCATCGCGGTGTTTGGCAACAGCTTACAGAACTTGATTTTCGCCTTGGGAGTCATGTCCATTCCCAGATTCGCCAGAATTTCCCGCAGCGGCTTTATCAAATACCGGGACGCGGAGTTTATCAAAGCCGCCAGATCCCGGGGCGCCGGGGACGGACGGATCATCTTCCGGCATATTTTGCCCAACATCGTGCCGGAGCTGATCGTGACCAGTTCTCTGGGCTTTGCCGGGGCCGTGATGAGCGAGGCCGGGTTGAGCTATTTGGGGCTGGGAATCCAGCCGCCCACGCCCAGCTTCGGGAAAATGCTCAGCGAGGCCCAGGCGGAAATCCTGAAAGCCGGGTGGTACGTGTTGGTGCCTGCCCTGGCCATCACGCTGTTGGTGATGGGCTTTAATCTTATCGGCGACGCGCTCCAGGAGGTGACGCAGCATGACAGATAAAACTCCGGTGCTCTCCATCGAGAGCCTGACTGTGGATTTCCAGCTGGGAAAAACCTGCCACGCGGTGCGGGACACCAGCGTGCGTATTGAGCCGGGAGAAATGGTGGCGCTGGTAGGGGAATCGGGCTGCGGCAAGACCATGACCGCTCTGGCGGCCATTGGGCTTCAGCCTCACAACGCCAAAATCCCCCAGGGGAAAATCCTCTTTGACGGTTCCGAGCTTCGGGGCCTAACGGAAGACCAGTGGAACCAATACCGTGGCCGGAATATCGCCATGATTTTCCAGGAGCCGATGACCGCTTTGAACCCCCTGATGAAGGTGGGGAAGCAGATCAGCGAAAACGCCCGGATCCACGGCGCTTCCAAGGAAGAGGCCAAGCGCCGGGCGTTGGAAGTGATGGCCCAAGTGGGGCTTCCCGATGTGGAGCGGCTGTACAACGAGTACCCCCACCGGCTGTCCGGCGGTATGCGCCAGCGGGTGATGATCGCCATGGCGCTGGTAAACCAGCCGGAACTGCTCATCGCTGACGAGCCCACCACGGCTTTGGACGTGACCATTCAAGCCCAGATCATGGAGCTGATCCGGGACATGAACAAAAAAATGGGGACGGCGGTGCTGCTGATTTCCCATGACCTGGGGGTGATCCGCCGCATGTGCAGCCGGGTGTACATCATGTATGCCGGGCGGGTGGTGGAAAGCGGGGCTACCCAGGAAGTGCTGGCACATCCCCTGCATCCATACACCAAAGGGCTGATTGCTTCCATACCTTCCCTGGAAAAGCGGGGCCAGCGGCTGAGCTCCATTCCCGGCACTGTCCCAGCGCTGGAGGACCGTTCCGAGCATGGGTGTCCCTTCTACAACCGCTGTGAAAAGCGCCGGGACGCCTGCGAAAAAGAAACGCCGCCTATGGTGGTGCGTAAGGGCCACATGGCGCTGTGCGTGGACGCGAAGGAGGAATTGGGACTGTGAGTAGCGGGGAAAAGAAAACGCCTCTTTTGGAAATCCGGGGCTTGACCAAGGAATTCCGCCAGGGGAAAGACCGGGTTGTGGCCGTTCACCATGTGGACCTGGATATTTGTCGTGGGGAAGTGTTCGGCCTGGTGGGAGAATCGGGCTGCGGAAAATCCACCTTCGGCCAAATGCTGGTCCACTTGCTGGATCCCACCTCTGGAAAAATTACCCTGCTGGGCAAGGACATTACCCGTCCGGCCCGGCGGGAGCGGAAAGCGCTCTGCCGCCAGATGCAGATCGTGTTTCAGGATCCCTATTCTTCCATTGACCCCAACAAGACCATTGGCTGGTTGGTGGAAGAACCTTTGCGGATTCACGGCATTGGCAAGACCCAGCAGGAGCGGGACGAAAAGGTGGGCAAGGTGTTGAAGGCGGTGGGCCTGGACGACAGCTACCGTACCCGCTGGCCCAACGAGCTTTCCGGCGGTCAGCGGCAGCGGGTGGCCATCGCCATCGCCCTGATTTTGGACCCGGATTTTGTGGTGTGCGATGAACCTGTTTCCGCCCTGGACGTTTCGGTACAGGCCCAGGTGCTCAATCTGCTTTTGGATTTGCGGAAAGAATTTGGGCTGACCTATTTGTTTATTTCCCACGATTTGAACGTGGTGTCCTATATGTCCGACCGGATCGGGGTGATGTATCTGGGCAACCTGGTGGAGCTGGGGGACAGCGAGGACATTTCCCGAATGCCCCTGCACCCCTATACGGAAGCCTTGTTTTCAGCCTCTATGGACGGGGACCGGGACCGGATCATC
>DXXH01000071.1 GCA_019416395.1 Clostridiales bacterium | reverse complement strand
TTATTATATAATGACATTTCAAAAAATGCAAGCCTTTTCTTTTAGAAATCGAAAAAAAGTTTTTCAACCTGAGATCGCCTCCAAAATGCGCCCTTCTTCTCACCTAAAGAGAAACTCGCAAACCCCAGAAAACTGTCAAACCCACGGTGAATGCCATACGCCTTTTTCCTTTATGACCAACAGTTCCCTTACAGTCAGGCCACTTCAAAAGGGCGCCAGGTCTCCCCAGCGCCCTTTCCAAAACAAGTCATGATTCCTGAGGCTGGTTGACAATGCCCACAAACAGGGGAAGCCCATCCTGACTCAGTATGGCGAACAGGAATGGCCGGTCCAGAACAAAGTCCACTTCTTCCGGCTCCTCCGCAGAGGTCCCGCATGCCTGCATAACCGTATAAGCCGCGGCGGTTACACCCTCTTCGTCGATAGCGACCCGCACATCATGCTGGGCTTGGGACAAGAAAATCTCTGTAACGTCTTGGGTGGTGGGCGTAAAATCCGAAATGGACGAGTCCATCGCATCGGTGACACCCAATGTCTTCAGCCCTTCCAGCAAATCTGTCTGGGAAGAAACGTCAAACTTGGGCAGGGACAAATTCACAATGGGGTATTGTGCCTCTTCCCCTTCGCCGCCATTGGTCAACAAAAACTCCATCGCTTGAGGATCTTCCAGGAGCGCTTCCGGAGACATGCCCTCTTCCGGAAGGAAAAACCACATGTTGCCGCTGTTTTCCAAATAGCAACTGGTGGCTGTGAAATTTTCCCCTTGATAGTACTTCTGTGTATTGCCGGAATGCATAAATTCCACCGTCTGATCCCCATCTGGGCCGTGGAAGGTTTGAGGGCTGGTACTGCCTTCGCTAAATTTGTCGCCCCAACATGCCTGAAAATACAAAGTGGTGGCAAGGGCCAGCACTGTATCCGGGTATAAGAACAGTTCTCCAATCTGGTCTTCCAATAGTCCGCCGGTCTGCTCATTCAACCAGTCCCGCAGCGCTTGGTTCAATTCGTCCGAGCCCATCTCCCCTTGAAAAGAGGAGGCATAGTAATTGTCCGCCAAGGTTTCCATGGTGGAATCCACATAGTTGATATCGTCCCTAAGCCACAGAGAACTGGCTAAAACCGTGGCGGTGGCCCCATCGTCCATATACTGGCCATTCCACACAGCATGGGCCTGGCTCCGCAAGGACTCTATATCCGCCGAACCCACCAAGTCCAGAATCTGCTGCCGGGTATTGCCACCAGTCAGCTCCGCCAGCATACCCAAAGCCATGTACACATTCAGCGGGGAATAGATCCGGTTCTCCCCATCTTCCCCTTTTAGAAACACCGGAATGCTCTTTTGAAAAAATCCGTTTAAGCCGTCGGCGTATCCCTCTTCCTGACGCTGAGCCCCGATGGATTCCCGCCAAGCGTCGTAAGCTTCGGAATAGCTGTCCCAATTTACTTCCCCAGTGGCGCTGTCCTCAAAATCACTCTCCTCGGGGTAAGGGGCCATTTCCGGATACACCGCCGTTTTTATCGCGGCAGTATGAAGGGTAGTGGCATCGTAAGAAGTGGAACTGCTTTGCCACACCTGAATACCGGGCCGCAGGGCAATCCCCACTGACACGGCCACCACCAGCACCGCTGCCACAGCACCGATCCACCAGGGTTTCCGCTGCCGGTTTTTTCGTTTCTCGCTGCGTTCCAATACACTGTCGTCAATGGATTCCATGCTTTCAAACAGCTGGTTGCGATTCATCTAAAAATCCCTCCTTTATCAAATGCTGTTTTAGCTTTTTCCGAGTACGGCTAAGTGTCACGGAAACATAGTTGGTGCTGAGTCCATACTTATCTCCAATTTCCGAGACAGACTCCGCGAAAAAGTACCGCCGGGCAAAAATATCCCCCTCTCTGGCGGGAAGAGCCACCACAAACCGTCGAATGGACTCTCCCAATTCCTTGGCGATCAGGGAATCTTCCACGTCCGTTTCATCTCGGACACACTCCGCCAGTTCATCCAGGATCAGGGGTATCTGCCCTCCTCCCCGTTTCTGGGCGGAATTGGCCTTGAACCGGTTAAACGCCACCCGCCGGGTTATTTTCGCCAGGAACATGCGCAAGGCGTCCGGGCGATGGGGCGGCATCTTATTCCAGGCGTGCAGCCAGGTGTCATTGACACACTCTTCTGAGTCCTCCCAGTTGCTCAGAATGTGATCCGCCACGGAAAAGCAGTAAATCCCGTATTTCTCCTTGGATTGTGTGATCGCTTGAGGGTTACGGTCCCAATACAGTTCTACAATGCGTGAATCCTCCATATCTCTATCCTCCCCGGGGCAAATGCCTTTCATCCTATAAGTCAACTTTTCCTGGGAAATCTTACAACATTTGTATCACTTTTTTCTCTTCTCACAATCGTCCTGTCCCCTCAAATAAAAAAGAGGCGCCCGAAAGCGCCTCTCCCCAATTGCCCTTAAGAGATACGGGTGATGTACTGGCAATAAGCGTACACATTGCGGATCTTCTTCGCCACCACGCCATCGGTGGCTTCCACTTCCGGCTGGGTCTCCGAAGGCGTAATGTAAAGCTTCACGACAATGGCGTCCTGCCCCACCCGCATTCTGCGGATCGGTTTATAGGTGAAATCCCGTGGCTCAATCCCCACAAACGCGTGCAGGACCTCTTCCATAGCCCGATCGGTAAAGCAGCGGAGAATATCCTCCGTGTTGTACATATCAATGATGGCTTTCGCTTCCTCAAAGCTCAAATTGGTGGAATGGTAATCTCCCGCACCAATGACGTACATGGTACTGTTATCCAACAGCAACAATGGTTCTTTCTTCTCCGACATGTCAGAAGCCTCCTCTTCCGTGAGTTTTTCATTATCCGCCTGATACTTTGTGAAATGTATAACACATTTTGCACAGTAACTAACGTATAATTTACTATATTATAGCAATTATGCTCAGATATCGCAAGTAGTTGTCTGCCTTGTTAAAAAATAAACTTACACAAAGATTCCCTGCTTTTTTCTCTGCCCTGGAAAAGCCCCCGGAACGATTTTCCAGGGAAAGGGGAAGAAAAAATTCCCCGGCGTAAAACCGGGGAATCTTTCACGTTACCTCATATTCTTTGACCAATCCGTAAAGTCTTTGGTCCACTTGGGCCGAAATCCGCAATCCTTCCGGCACATATTCCTCAGACAGCACTGCTCCTTCTTCCCGGAGCCGGGCGGCTAACCCTGTTTTCGCAAAGGGCAGCAGCAGCTCCACCGGGAAGGTCTTTTCCGGCAGGTTGTCTTCAATTGCCGCCAAAAGCCCATCAATCCCTTGCCCGGTCAGGGCGCTGATGCGTACCGCGCCCTGCAGGTGGGGAGCCATCTCCGGATCTTCCACAGCATCCCATTTGTTGAGCACCGGGATAATAGGGTGGCCGGCCGCTCCCAGCTCTTGCAGCAATGTATTGGTCACTTCCAGATGTTCCCGGGCTTCCCCGCTTGAAGCGTCGCACACATTGAGCAAAATATCTGCCGTGGCGGCCTGTTCCAAGGTGGATTTAAAGGCTTCCACCAAATGGTGGGGCAGCCGCCGGATCAACCCTACCGTATCGATGAGCATCACCGTCTTGCCACAGGGCAGCTTTAACGCCCTGGCTGTGGGATCCAGCGTGGCAAACAGCTTGTCCTCTGCCAGTACCCCCGCCTGGGTGAGCTGGTTCATCAGGGTGCTTTTCCCAGCGTTGGTGTACCCCACCAGTGCCACCGTAACCGTACCGTCCTTTTTCCTCCGGCGGTCAATCACTGCCCGGGCCGCTTCCACATCTCGGAGCTGCTCCTTCAAATTCCCAATCCGCCGCCGGATATGTCTTCGGTCTGTTTCCAGCTTTGTTTCTCCTGGGCCCCGGGTACCGATGCCGCCTCCTAACCGGGACAATGCCGTACCTTGTCCCGACAGTCTGGGCAACAAGTACCGGAGCTGGGCCAATTCC
The DNA here is from genome assembly GCA_019416395.1 of Clostridiales bacterium. Lineage (GTDB taxonomy): Bacteria > Bacillota > Clostridia > Oscillospirales > Acutalibacteraceae > Acutalibacter. The sequence continues at coordinate 10,303 of DXXH01000071.1, read as the reverse complement.
ACTTGAAGTTTACCTTCTTTGCTTCTAGCCCTCTGAGCGAAAATATCCAGAATCAGAGTAGTGCGGTCAATCACCCGAACGCCGCAAGCTTTTTCCAGATTGCGGATCTGCGTAGGGGTCAGCTCCCGGTCAAAAATCAGCAGGTCGATCTCCTGCTGGCCACAAAGCTCCGCCGTTTGTTCCACCATACCGGAACCGATACAGGTGGCGGTATCCGGAGTGGGCCGCTTTTGGCTCAAGGTCAGCACCGGATCCGCTCCGGCTGTACGGGTCAATTCTTCCAACTCCGCCAGGGAAGCTTCCGCGTCGTATTCCCCTGTATCCAGAGATACCAGCATGGCCCGCTGGGGGTGGGTCTCATTTTCAAACAAGGGGCTGTCCCTCCTTTTTCACATGGTTCTAACAGCCCCTATCATAGTACAGAAACACGCTACAGTCAATTCTTTTACGCTTCTATCTCCACCACATAGGTGACTCCGCTCCGGTTCAGAGCGTGGTAAAATCCTGAACTGTCTCCAAAGGCGCCTTCCGAAAACTGGGCAGTCAACGTATCCGCCGCTACCTGCACGCCCTCGGTGCCATATGTTTCAGAACCGTTCCCCTGAAGCCACACTTGCGAAAACACGTCCCAGCCCCCGTCTTCCCGGGGAGCCATTGCCGGTTTTCCCTGGGCTGACACGGTGAGCTTCCGGGGCAAGAAAGGCAACACTGCGGAAGCTGCTCCGCTGCCAGTTCCCGTGTAGGTCACAAGAGCTGCCCGGTGGCTGAGATATTCCTTTTCCTCCGTGGTCAAGTGGAGTGCCGCATTTTGAATGTGCCCTCCCGCCAGCTCTTCCAATTTCTGATTGTCCTGCAAAAAATCCGCCCATTCCGGACGGTCAGTCTTCTCCCACAGAGAGAGCCCCAAATTTGGGGAATGATTGGTTGCCGCCATGGTACTCCTCCTAATTATTGAATATGCTGTCCATGTCTTCCCGGGCCAGCTGGTCTAGCTGCTCCCAGGTGACCCGTGCCCCGTCCCATTCCTGAAACGACCGGGAATAGGCGTCAAAGGCCACCCAGGTCACCGACTCGTCCCATTCCCAAGGCAAATGGGCTGGCAGCAGCTGATTCAGTTCCCGCTCTGCTTCTTCCTTTTTGATCCCGATCAGCCGTCCCAGCAATACCACTAGGCCAGTTTCCTTCTCCAACAGCTGCCCATATACCCCTGCGCCTGGAAGCAGCGCTTCCACCGCCTGTGGGGTAAATCCATCCGGGTGAGTGGCGAACCTCCGTTTCACGCTTTCCCTGCAATTCTCCAATTCCGCTGTGGAAGGCTGGGGCCGGAACAGCTTTTCCCAGCTGGCGATCATCTCCCTGCTGGCCGTATCCACAAACAAGTCCGCTAAAATCTTGTCAAATCGTTCTTCCAGCAAGGAAAATCCCGCCCCGTAAGCGGCCAGTTCCCATTCTGCTGGAGAATCCCCTGTCAAGGCGTACAAGCCGGTATTTTCCAATACCTTCGCCATATGTTCCTGAGCTCTCATGTCAATTCCTCCACTGTGACGTTGGAAGGTCGGATCACATACCCTTCCAGCCCTACTTCATCGATCATGGAAGTGGGATATTCCACCGCTTCCGCCGGAACTGTGTTGAGCACTACCCGGGTCAGATCCGTCAAAAGGAATCCTTCCCCGATTCCCCGTGTTTCAAAAAAGGCCTTAATAGCCGCCTGTGTTTGCTCGGTCGCCCACTGGAAATCTACTTCTTCCGGAAGCTTCAGTTTTACCATCACGCCCATAGGAGCCTTCTTTGCAGCCTTGACTGTTACGGTCACTCCGATTTCCCGCTGTTGATTCAACAAATCCTGAACCGCTTGGATCGTCTCTGTGGAAGGCGAAGCGTCCTCCCCCCACAAATAAAGGGTTACTTTCCCTTGACCGCCGTCCCGGGGGAGCACTTTAACCATGGTAACGCCTTCCTGCTGCAACGCCAGATCACGATAATAATCGGCGTTGGCTCCATTGGGACTGTGACCATAGGCATCTAGCACCCGCTCTCTGTACTCCTGGTCTTCCTCAGGGTCTTGACCCCCTGTAATCGCCGTTTCATTGGCTGCATAGTTGATGCCTGTGGGCGCGTCAACCAAAGTGGTCACATAACCTGCCGCGGCGTTTCCAGCTGCTCCGGCCATCACGGCCTCTACAGGCACATCAATGGTCAAATCTCCCGATTTTAAGATTGCTTCCTCAGTGGTCGCATACTCCACCACCGGCTCCCCGGAAGTAGCACACACCGTCCCTTTTGGAATCACCAAGTCAAAAGACAACGGCAGATACCGGGAAAAGGAAACCACTCCTGTGGCCTTGGTGGCTTCCCTGCGGGTGACGCCCCGCTGAGCACCGTGCAAATCCAGCTGTTCCCCTGTGGCGGTTTGGGGAAACGCTTGACGTTCCAGCCAATCCAGCGAGGCGTCCAAGCGGTGTAATTCCCCAGCCAGTACCCGCAGCCGCAAGCCCACTTCCGACACTTCCTCCACTGGGTATCCGCTTTCCTGCTGGTAAGTTTCCTCCATTCGTTTTAGGATTTCCTCATAAGTTTCCATGTTCTTTCTCCTTTCCCGGAGCCCAAACCTGTCCTGTACCCAATGGCGTTTCCACCGTAAAGCACCAAGCTCCGGATTCTGAATCGTAAGCCGCCTGGGTGATCTTGACACCCGGAGACCCCATGACAGTTTCATTCGCCAGCGCCCATGCACGTTGGGTGCTGTTTTCCTCAGCAGGGTCCAACTCTCTCAGTCCGCTGCCCAGATCTGCTCCATAAGGGAAACTGCCTCGTGGCATAGAAAGCTGCAATGTCACATTTTGCAGCATTTCTTCCAGGCCGCTCACTTGCAGCGGAACCCCACCAGGCCCCAGCGCCACTCCCCCGGGCTCCCATTTCAAATCCATTGGTTATCCCCCTTTACACCGATTTTGCCGGGAAACTTTGGCCATTGATGACCACTTCTCCCGTATTTTTCAGTAGGATTTCCGCTCCACCTGAGGAATAAAGCCGCACTTCCCCTTGGGAAAGATCCACATCAGGAGCAGCGGCAATCCCGGCGCAAACACCGTCCAGCATAACTGCCCGGTCTCCATCTTCCGCAGCACTGGAATACCCATAAGGGAACAGCAGTTCCGGATAATGGTACTCACTTCCCCCCTGCACTCGCATATTCTCGCCTACTCCAGAAACCTGCCCACGCCGCAATTTTGTCCCCGTGGACTGGTTCCCCTGCCGTGTGAGCCACATTCAGATGTTGCCTCCTTCCAACACAAATTTTGTCCGTTCTCCCCGGCTATTTCGCGAATAGCGGGCCGACCGCACGGAACAGCCTCCAAAGATGCCAAGGCGCTGAGCCTCTACCGCAACCAAAGCTCCCCGGGCTGGCCAATAGTTCCCGGAACATTCCACTGTCAACAGGCGGCTTTCCCGCTCTCCTTCCCGGAGAAGCTGGCGGGGGTCACGGCCATCTTCCATACTCACATACCGTTGCCGGGTTACTCCCCAGGCTGCTGTATTCCGAAAAGGCGTATCGTATGTTCCACGGAAACTCTGCTGCCACACTGCGCTGAGCTGCTTGCAGGGCTGCCGGGAAATCTGTGCGGAAACCACTTTTCCCACGTCCATCTGGCTTTCCGGGATCCCTTCACAATGCAGAATCCCGCCGCCGTCCACATAGGGGACGGTTCCCAGGTATTCTTTGCAAAATCCTTCCAAGAGTTCCCAACAGCTGGCCCCTTTCTCAATGGTCAATTCTCCAGACTTTGTGTCTTTGTCTCCCAGAATGTCCAGGAACCCCAGAGGTTTAAAATATTTTTCCCACAGCGTATCCAGCGATGGATTGCGCAGCACAGCCGGTTTCGCTTCATTGTCCAGAAGCAGCGCTTCCCAGCTTCTGCAAACCACTTCCACTTGAAATCCTTCGCCGGAAATTGAGGTGTTCTGCTCATCTACAATCCCGCCGAACACCACCTGCCCTTCGTGAAAAACCCGCACTGACTTCAGGTCTTCCCAAAGCTTTTCCGCTGGAAATACTGCGGTCAGCTGGTCCGAGGGGGCGTCAGAATCATAGAGCAACTGGGCTTCCAAAGGCTCACCCAGCAGCATTTCCGTACCGTCGGTCAACTCGCCCCAAAACGTCATGGAATCACCACCTTTTCTCCTTCTTTTAAGTCACAGATATCCCGGATATGGGGATTGGCCTGTACCAGGGTATCCACGGAGATCCCCCATTTGTTGGCGTAATCCCACAGGCTTTCTCCCTCTTTAGCCCGGTAAACCCCACTTCCCAGGAAGTCCCCTTGAGCGTCCCATTCGGTAAAGGAAAATGCGTACCGCACCAAATCCTTTCCCTGGGCGCCAATCAGTTCCAGACTATCCATCAGCGCCCAAAAGGGCTCTACTCCGGGAAGCTGTAAAATTCCCGGTCCCCGCTGGGAAAAAGCGGTTTGTAAATCGTTCCAGGTTTCCATGCAGTTTGCTCCGCTGAAATACCCTTCTCCGGTGACCTTTCGCCGTTCCTGCCCCAGTTCTTCTGTCTTGGTCTTCCCATAAGGGACTTTTGTTTCCAACACATTCCGGGCACTGGTTACCCGCAGGGACACCGGGTTATCCTGCCAAGTAAAATCCCGGAAACGCATGCCCATCAGCCGCACGAAATCACCTCCCCGTTTTAGAATGACACCGGGTACCGCCGGCTGTCCCGCTCCACTTCCCGGGAAACTTGCTCCGCCTGTTCCCGGCCGCTTATAACCTGTCCTTCATTCATACCGTCTCCTCCTTTTCCTCACATCTTGCCGCCAAGAAAGTGGCGTTTCCCGTTTGAAGATCCAGCTTTTTCCAACGGCAGCCAGTGTATTCCGTATTGCCCACTTGGGCGGTAAACACAGACAATCGTTCCAGCCCGGTAGTGTCAATGCCTTCCAGCGCCACTTGATACTCTGTCCGGGCGTCACGCACTGCGAAGGGGACTTCTTCCCCTACAGCGGTGAGTTCTTCCCCAGAAACAGACACCGATACAGACACTGCCGCTGCGGAATACGGCTTCCCGTCCAGCAAAAGAGGGATTCCCTGGACGCTGGTTTCTTCCCCGCCGGAAAACGTCAGCTGTACCGTAAAATATGGAAGCCGGGTCAAAGAATCTTCCTGTTCTCCATCTCGAAGGATTTCCCGGCAGCCAGGGCAGTTTGCCCATACAAGCTCTTCCAACGCCGCTCCAACCTCTTCCCGCTGGGAAGCGTCAGGGGCAAATACGGATAGCTGCATCACCGTTTCCCGGGAGCTTCCAGACCAGCGTTCGGAGACCACTTTTCCACTGACCACCGGATGCTCCAGCAACCGGGAACCCCAACCTGGTCCCCAAGCCTTTCGGAACTCCACGTCCTTCATGGATCCCTGCAACAGCGCAAAAAGCTCCTCCATCAGATCAGTTGCCGCCATCGTTTTCCCACCTTTCCAACAGCGCACGCTCAAAAAGCCTATGACCTCCTAAAGTGACGGTTTCCGGGCGCAACACCCGGTAAACTTCAGACCCTTGCACCAGCTTGGCTCCCCGGGCTTCCAGAATTTCCGGAAAGCTCCCTATAAACCGGTACAAAGGGACCGCCATTTTACCCAACGAGTGTGACCTTTCTCCCCACAGATCTCCTTTTTCCTCACTCCAGGGGATCACTGCTCCATAACCTCCCACCTGTGTGCCATCGCTACGGGTCAGGGTCACCTGCCCCACCCGGCGAAACCAGGCGTCACTCCGCGGAGACATGGGTTTCCTCCTTTCCAATACTGCCAAAATAAAAAACGGTTTCCATCAGCGCCGGGGACGCCGCTCTCCGCTTTTCCCCAACAAGGAGAGATGCCTTTTCGCTGCGCCCTCCTTCGGTAAGCTTGATGTCTCCCGCTGTCAGGCTCGCCGGCGTCACTGCTTCCTCTGTGAGCAGCAACTGGTAAAACGCTTCCGCTCCCGCCAATTCTTCCAAAGAACTTTTCCACTGGGAAAAATCCGTTTCCGTCAAATTGGCCCGCAGCTGTCCTTGAATCTGTCTGGCACACTGAGCGCACAATGCGGCGCAAAGAGCTTCCCGGTCAGTGCCTTCCTCATCGGCAGATTCCCCGCTATAGTGTCCGAACGCCGCTTTCACTTCCATCAAATCCAACTCCATAAGTTCCTCCTCTCCAACGACAAACTGCCGTTTTCCTCCTTCACACACTGTTGGGTAATCCCATTCTCCGTTTAGGAACCCTCTGGTTTTTCGTTCCGTAAATATGGAAAAAGGGGGACAGCCGTCCCCCTCCTCCCGCCTGTCTTTTATTCTGTGGTATAGCTTACGCCCTGAGCGGCGCCCGTGAAAATCCGGGCGAACCCAGCGGTGGAGCTGATAGCGATCTCGTCCAGCTGCTTGTCGATCAGCTTTCCACTGTCGATGCACACGTCTCCAGCCTGAACCATCTCCAAAGCGCAATTTTTATCCAGCGCGATAATCTTGCCTGCTTCCATACCGGGGATATGCACCAGCGTAGCTCCCAGAGGAGTGCACAGCTTTCCAGTACCCTGGAAATTCAGTCCGGCCTGGGCGTCCTGAAACTCGCTGATTTGCAGCAGCTTCTGAATGCCGTCCGTACCAGCGGCGATCACGTTGAGCTGATAGGGAGACAGACTGCCCCACAGCGCCAGAAAATCGGCATAACTCAGGGAAGTGCTGGAAGCGAAAGAAATCCCCTCTTTGGTACCGTCGCCGTTGATCAGGGTGTTTACCGCGTCCCCCATTTGAGCTGCGGCGATCCCAGCGCCGATCTGTCCCAATGTGACGGTAAACAAATCCAGCTTCTGAAGGCGCAGCGCCTCATAAGAAGTGGAAAGCACCTGACCCCGCTTCTGGAGCTTGACCAGACCGGTGCTGGTGCGCAGAGTGGCCTGGGGTAACGCATTGCCCTCAGTAACCACTGCAGGCTCCCAGTCACCGCCTTCCGGATCGATGGTGCGGTAATCCAGACCATCAATGGTGGTGACGGTAGCCACCAGATCTGTAACCTTGCTGGTCCGCTCCATACCCTGACGGACTGCCCGCGCCACGTATTCGGGGAACAGCGCGGCGCCTCCCGTAGTGGCGAAAAACTGCTCCACCGGATCGGACGTGGGACCGCTTACCTTGATGTTAAAGCGTTTCAGCTGGCGCTGGAAAGCATCCAGACCTTCCAGCGAGGTGCCGCGGTAGTTTTCGGAATTGTCCAGTTCCTCCAAAACCTGGGTGAAAGTTTTACCGGGAACATTGTACATTCCCTTTTCCAATGTAATCTGCTCAAATCGTGCCATAATTCAGATCCTCCCTTTTTTCTGCAAGTTGTTGTTTTCTCAAATACGGAATTCGCCGTTGTCGCCGGTTCTCTCCCTGGGCTGCTCCACAGCCAACTGGGGACGAAGGGGAAGCTTGTCCCCAGCCATTTTTTCGTAGATTTCGGCCATCTGGGCAAGCTCTCCCACCGAAAGCCCCTTCACTGCCGATTCCATCACTGCCCTGGGCAGCTCTGGCTGGACGATCGCACTGTAACGCAGCACGTCCCCACTCAGCTTTTCCCGGTAGGAACGGCCCCATCGGGCCTGCTCCTTCCATTCCTTCACCTGTTTCAAAAGCTCCTGAGCCTGGGATTTTGTCAGCTGCAAACCTTCGCTGTCAGCGGTTTCCAAGCATTTCTCAAAATCCATAGGTACACCTCCTTGATACTGTTTCACTACGCCGGCGGCCCGCTGGGCAGGTACCGCCACAAAAGAACATTCGTAAGCGTCCGCCGGGTCACAAAGTACCCGATGGCACAACTGCCCGTCATAGTCGCGGCCTTTCACATGATTGCACCGCTCTTTGCCGCAAATGGAGCACACCGAGCGCTTCATGCTGCACCCCACGCTGACTTCCTTTAAAATACCGCTTTCGATCAGCTCGATCACGTCCCGGTTCTTTTCAGTCCTGGGAAGATAGGCCTTTGCGGTAAGCTTCGTGTACACTTCCCCGGCTTGGGTCACCTTGCCCGGCTCCCGTTCCAAACCCGTGTCGTAGATCCGGGCGGTCTGGTTAGCGCTGCGCCGTTCATGGTCAAACAGACATGTTTTGCCGGGAAACAGCTCCATCAGTCCTTCCAATGCGTCCAGGGAAAACCGCTCAAAATCCCGGTCCACTTCGTTGTCGCACAATACCAGGGAAAAAGCGTACACCTCCTCCGGGCTGTAAGCTCTCCGGGTATAGCGATTGATCTTTTCCATATCCGGGGCCCCCAAGCCCTTTTGTACCAAGCCTTCTTTCATGGTTTCTCCTCCTCTTGTTCCAACTGCCTTGCCTGAGCGTTCAAATACCGGGCGTTGGCGTGGTCCACTTCATCTTGCATGGTAATTTCATCCCATTCCACACTGCATTGGGGCTCGTACCCTGCCAGAACCAGCCACGTGCGGCAGATTTTGCGGATCACCGGGGTAAGCACTCTGCGGTAAGCGTCCAGCTCGCTGGTGAGCATATCCGCCTGCTGGCTGGACATTCGCTCGGTGGAAGACCAAGACAGTCCCAGCAGGAAGGGTGGTACACCCAGCTTGGCCACAATCTGTTCCAGCATCTGGCGCACCGGCACATCGCTGTCCAAGATCTGATTGTCCGCCCCAATGGCTTTAATGGACACATCGCCCACAGCCACAAAGTCGCTTACTTCCCCGCTGCGCATGGCCCGTTTCCATTCCTGGGCCATTTGCCGGGCCCGTTCCCCGGCGTAAAGTCCAGATGGGTCCGGCTTGCATGTGACGGCAAACCGCACATTTCCCAGCCGGTCCCAGTTGACGCCCACAGTCTTGTAGATCTTCAACAGGATCTCGCTGACAAAGGGCAGCCCCCGCAGCAAAGACGTGCCCCGTACCGAACCGGCTTCCGGGTTTAACGCGGACACCAGCAATAGCTGGGGATAGGGGCATTCCCGCTTTTTGGTCCCGTCCCACACCGAGACCCGAACCTCCAGAGGGCCTGCCTGCTCCAGTTCTACGCTGTCCAGGGAGGCGTTGTACAGGGCGGCCACCTGGCCATTGCCCAAAACGATTTCCCCCACCGCATTTCCGTAGGTGAGAAGCTCTTCAAAATACACCCCCAAAAAGGCGTCGATCCCTTGTTCGGCGGCATTCACCTGCACGTCTTCCAAAAAGTGCCGCAAGCCTTCCTGGGCTTCCGGGTCAGGGCATTCCACTTGGAAGCTCCCCAACAGTCTGCGAAGCTTATTGATAGACGCGTCGATGATGGGAACGCTCTCTCGCAAAGCCCGGTAAAGAGCCCGTTCTCCCGGGCCTGGGGGCACTCCCCTGGCCAATTGGAAAGACTCTTCCGGACGGGTCTGCACACTGAGCGCCGCCGTCTGTTCCTTTTTTCGGAATCCCAGCATCGTTTCCTCCTTTCCGGAAGCAGGGAATAAAACCTGCTTCCAACCACCCTTAAAAAACGAGAAAAAGTTGTCCTCTAGAGGACAACTTTCTGAAAAAATTTGAAAAAAATCTTTCAGTCTTTAATTTTATCTTACTTTACAGGCCGCTGTCTTGATTTCTAAAAACCCGTAGTGTAAGATAAGATTGAAAGAAAGAAATCCGGTATCGCGAAACCGATGGAATACACTCCGCTGTAGGTCCTAATTTGGCGCCAGCGGCACGGGAAAGGAATGGAACCTCTATGCCTGACTATTATAATTACAACCAAAATTCCAATCAGCAGCCCATGTACAATCCACCCCAATACCAGCCCCAGGCGGGAATGGATCCCCCTCCCGGCTACGTGCAGAAAAGCCGTATGGCTGCGGGGATTCTGGCAATTTTGCTCGGCACTTATGGAATCCACAGTTTTTACCTGGGCAACACTTCCCGGGGCCTGATGCAGCTGCTGCTCACCTTATTCACCTGCGGCATCGGCGCTATCATTATGTTTATTTGGGGCGTTGTCGATGGAGTACGCATTTTGGACGGCCGCATCAACACCGATGCCAACGGCGTATTCTTAAAGGATTAAACAACACACCTGTGTAAAGGAGAAACGTTATGACTGATTTTGACAATAAGGAGATGCAAGGGCAGCAAACCTCAGACCCTCAGCCCGAATCCACGCCCCAAACCGCGGAACAACCCGTTCAGACAGCTTCCACCGAGGCTCCCCAGCAAAATGCTCCCGTTCCACCTGCTCCAGTCCAAGAGGAAACTCCCCAGCCCAATCCTTATGGAACCCAGATGCCCCATTTGACCCTGGACCCCAATGAGGAACCGCCCTTCCAGGGA
>DXXH01000070.1 GCA_019416395.1 Clostridiales bacterium | reverse complement strand
GCTGTGCACCACAGATGATCCTGCCGATGATCTGCAGTGGCACAAAGCGTTGAAGGAAGACGCAAGTTTTCCCGTGAAAGTGTTGCCTGCATGGCGGCCTGACAACGCCATGGGGCTGGAAAAGCCGGACTATCCCGCTTATTTGGAGCGATTGGGCCAGGCGGCAGGCATGGAAATTGCCAGTTTTGCGGATTTGAAAGAAGCTTTAAAGCGCCGCATGCAGGAATTCCACGCCTTGGGGTGCCGGGCCAGTGACCATGGCTTAACCCAGGCGGTTTGCCAGCCGGCTGACGACGGAGAGCTGGAGCGGATTTTCCAAAAACGGTTGGAAGGAGAACCTCTGACCCAGGAAGAGATCGAAGCGTTCCAGACGGGATTCTTGGCCTTTTTGGCTGGGGAGTACCAGCGGCTCCAGTGGGTCATGCAGCTCCATTATGGCTGCTGGCGCAACAGCAATACCAAGATGTTTGAGCAGTTGGGACGGGATACCGGGTATGACTGTGTGCTTCAAGGGATTCCTTCTTTGAAAATGGTAGAATTTTTAAATCTGCTCAATTCTCAAGGGGTTCTTCCTCGGGTGATCTGCTACAGCCTGAATGCCAATGATGACGATGGCTTGAATTCTGTGCTGGGCTGTTTCCAGGACGGCACTCCTTTGGGTCGTGTACAGCAAGGGGCAGCCTGGTGGTTTAACGACCATAAGGCGGGCATCACCAAACAGCTGACGGCTTTTGCCAATGGGGGGCTGCTTGGGAATTTTATCGGTATGCTCACTGATTCCCGCAGCTTTTTATCCTATCCACGGCACGAGTATTTCCGGCGGATTTTGTGTGATCTCTTGGGCGGTTGGGTAGAAAACGGGGAATATCCCGCCGATTGGAAGGCTTTGGAAAAGATTGTTAAAGGGATCTGCTACAACAACGCAGTAGAGTTTTTCGGGTTCCCCTTGGAAAAAGTGTGAGGGAGCTGGAGAAAGGAGAAAACATGGTGGACGGACAATTCGGCGCCGTGATCGTAGCGGCAGGCAGCTCCAGCCGTATGGGTGGTTCTGGCTCCAAGGTGTTAGAAGACCTGGGTGGAAAACCGGTGCTGCTCTATTCCTTCCAAACGCTGGCCAAATGTCCCTGGGTGGGGGAACTTTGCGTGGTTTGCCGGGCTGAAGATCAAGAGCAGATCGAAGCCATGCTGGCTGGCAAAACGGAAAAGCCTGTGACGGTGGTGCCCGGAGGAAAAGAACGGCAGGATTCGGTATTGGCAGGGGTGAGCGCTCTTTCTCTGGAACGGTCTTATCTGTTGATTCACGATGGTGCCAGGCCCTTCGTGACTCCGGAGATGACGGACGCCGTGTGCCGTGATGCGGTGGCCTATGGGGCAGCCACGGCGGCAGTTCCCTCGAAGGATACCTGTAAGCTGTCCGACGGCCAGGGGTTTGTGGAGTCCACTCCTTCCCGGGCACGGCTGATGGCGGTACAGACTCCCCAAGCCTTCGAGCGGGAAATGTATCTTTACGCCGCTCGAAAGGCGCAAGGGGCTGGGGTATCCTATACAGACGACTGCCAGCTCATTGAGGCGGCGGGAGGCCGGGTGCGCTTTACGCCTGGGGATTACCGGAATATCAAACTTACCACCCCGGAAGACCGAATGGTGGCCCGGGCGTACTTAGGGCAGGAGGAACGCCGCATGCGTGTGGGATATGGTTATGACGTGCATAAACTGGTGGAAGGCAGAAAACTGATTTTAGGTGGGGTTGAGATACCCTATGAAAAGGGGCTATTAGGCCACTCGGACGCGGATGTGCTGGCCCATGCCATTGCGGATGCTTTGCTGGGTGCAGCGGCTTTGGGAGATATTGGAAAGTTTTTCCCGGATACCGACCCAGCCTATGAGGGGGCGGACAGCCTGGTTCTGTTAGAGCGTGTTTGCAGCCTGCTGAAAGAGAAAGGGTACTCCATTGGCAATGTGGACGCCACGGTTATCGCCCAGCGTCCTAAGCTGGCGCCCCATATCCCCCAGATGCGGGAAAACCTGGCGAAAGCCTGTGGAGTGGAGACTGCCCAAATCAGCGTAAAAGCCACTACGGAAGAAGGCTTGGGATTTACGGGGACCGGTCTGGGAATCGCAGCCTCGGCAGTGTGTTTGTTGGAACAATAGTTATAGTATGGAAAAGGCTCCTAGTGGGGGCCTTTTTTATTTCACGGAATCCCCTGGTCACCGGAAGGCTTCTTCCGCATAGAATGAAATGAGAAATCATTTTCGTGGAAAAGTAATGGGGTGATCGTATGGGCAAGCCTTTGATTGTGGTCAGTTCTGTGACCTATGCCATGAAAGGCCGGGATATCTTGTTCCGTCACGGCATCCGGGGATATGTGGAGCGTATTCCCAGGACCGAGGAAACAGGGTGCGGCTATGGGATTTATGTTCCCGAAGGGGCGGACGCAGCGGAACGGATCTTACGGGAAAATCATATTCGGTTATTACGGCGCATGGAACAGGACGGTGACCTGCCATGATTTACCTGGACAACAGCGCCACCACGTACCCCAAGCCTCAGGGGGTGCGCCAAAGCGTGCACCGGGCGCTGATGGAATACGGGGCCAACCCAGGCCGAAGCGGCTATGGTATGTGTTTGCGCACAACGCAGGCGTTGTACGACTGCCGGAAACTGGCGGCGGAATTTTTTGGCGCGTCCGGTCCGGAATGTGTTCTGTTGCAGCCAAGCTGTACCCAGGCGTTGAATCTTGTGTTGAAAGGGGCTCTGAAACCAGGAGATCATGTGGTGGTTTCCGATTTGGAGCACAACGCCGTCATGCGTCCCCTTACAGCTCTTGGCAGCCGAGGGGTTTCCTATACCGTGGCCAAAGTGACTCCAGGGGATAACGACGCCACCTTGGAGTCCTTCCGGCAGGCATTGGGACCCAAGACAAAATTGGTGGTGTGCACCATGGCGTCCAATGTATTTGGGATCCGGGTGCCCGTGGAACGCATTACAGCCTTAGCCCACCAGTATGGGGTGAAGGTTTGCGTGGACGCTGCCCAAGGGGCGGGTCTTTTGCCGGTACGGCTGGAAGAAAGCGGTATCGATTACCTTTGCTGTGCCGGGCATAAAGGGCTTTACGGCCCCATGGGCACAGGATTATTGGTGATCCGGCAACCGGAAGAATTGCTGGGTACGCTGGTAGAGGGCGGTACGGGGACTCAGTCCCGGAACCTGCAACAGCCGGAAGAAGCGCCGGAGCGGTACGAGAGCGGGACCTTAAATGTACCTGGAATCCTGGGGCTGGGGGCGGGGATCGAATTTGTCCGCCGCCAAGGTCCGGAACGGATTTGCCGGGAGGAGCTGCAAAAGCTCCGTTATCTCCATGGGAGACTGTCCCGCATGGGAAAAGTGACCCTTTATACGCCGCCACCGGAAGAACATTGGTCCGTGCCAGTGTTGTCCTTCAATTTGGAAGGGGTGCCCAGTGAGCGTGTGGGGGAATTTCTGGCGAAAGGCGGAATCGCTGTGCGGTGCGGTCTGCATTGCGCGCCTTTGGCCCATGAGAAGATGGGTACACTGGAAACGGGGACGGTGCGGGTATCTCCCTCGGTATTTACCCGGAAAGAAGATCTGGACGCCTTGGTGCTCCGGCTTTCCCATTGGCGGGAATAATTTCAGTTTACAAAAGAAAAAATTCTTTTATTTGCGGGCCGTTTATGATAGAATGATGTCTGGAAAGGCTTGCTGCGGGACGCTGTGTGGCCTGGGGCGCGGCGTTCGCGCTTTTTCTACAAGAAGTTCAAAAGAAAGGGGTGACGGCCATGAACTCCGCCATGGAGTATATCGCCCAAACAGGCGAGTTGATTTTGAGTTTGGCCCGTCAGTTCACCTTAAAAGATGCTGTGGACGTGGCAATTGTGACGGTGCTGCTCTACAGTGCCATCAAGCTAGTGCGGGAAACACGGGCGGGGCAGCTGGTCAAGGGCATCATTCTGCTGGTAGTGCTGTTTGTGATTTCCTCTCAATTGAATCTTTTGATGCTCAACGCCATTTTGCGGGCGTTTCTTCAATCGGGTATTGCCATTGTGGTCATACTATTCCAGCCGGAGATCCGAAAGGCCTTGGAGCAGGTGGGCCACAGCAAGGTAGCCCAGTCGTTGGTCAGCGCGGTGGCCGTCAAAGATAAAGAGGACAAGGCCAAAACGCGTAAGGCCATTGAAGGTGTGGTAGACGCTACCCAGATTCTCCAGCAACTCCGCATGGGAGCGCTGATTGTGTTTGAACGGCAGACAAAACTGGGGGAAATTGTGGCTACCGGCACGGTTGTGGAGGCGGCACCTTCCTCTCAATTGATTGCCAATATCTTTTTCAATAAAGCGCCCTTGCACGACGGCGCCATGATTATCCGGGAAGGCCAGGTTTACGCCGCAGGGTGTATCCTGCCGTTGACCAGCAATGAGAACGTCAGCGCGGAGCTGGGAACACGGCACCGGGCAGCGTTGGGGATCAGTGAGAATTCTGACGCGGTGGTGGTTGTTGTTTCCGAGGAGACAGGGCAGATTTCCATTGCCAGGGACGGCAAGCTTACCCGGAACTACAACCGGGTGACCCTTCGGGAAGCTTTGGAAAACACCTTGGTTGGCGCTCCAGAAGTGGCAGCCAGTGGCAAGCGCATTTTGGGCAAGCTGGGTTTCGGGTCCGGCACCACCAGAAAGGGGGAGTGACGGATATGAGCGTAGAAAAGAAACGCCCGGAAGAGTCAAAAAGCAAACGGAAGCGGATCCCTCTAGGAAAGATCTTTTACCACAATACCTTCGTGCTGGTTTTTTCATTTGCTGTGGCGGTAGTTTCCTGGTTTCTGATGGCCGCCAACAGCTCGGACCGGGGTGTGGTCATCGAGGACGTGCCCATCGAGGTGCGGTATTCTTCCGCAGCGGAAGAAGAGGGCTTAAAGGTATTTAACAAGTCCAGCGATACGGTAAACCTGCAAGTGACAGGAAATACCCTGTTGACCAGCCAGCTGACGGCCAATGATTTTGAGGTGACCGTTACGCTGAATCCCACGTCCACCACGGTGACGGGAAATACGCTGCAAAAGATGACAGTGGACGTCCAGGCGGTGAAAGCCAATTCCCTGGCGAATTTTGAGATTACCCAGGTGAACCCTTCTGAAGTGACTCTGGAATATGACCGGTCGCAAGAGGCTAATTTTACCATTGAGAGCAATATCCAATACAGTTCCGGTGACGGGTATTACGCGTCCACCCCGATTTTATCCGCGGACAATGTGACTATCACCGGGCCGGAATCCTCGGTGAACCGGATTGGAAAAGTGTCCGTCGACTATCAGGTGGAATCGCCCCTCAAGCAGGAAACGCAGTTCTCCTGCCCGCTGGTCCTGTACGACAAGAATAACCAGGTGCTCAACAATACCCAGGATTTGTGTCTCACCATGAATGTGGAAACAGTGGACGTGACCATTCCGGTGACTCCGGTGAAGTCCGTGAGCTTGGTGGCTTCCACGCTGCATCAGCCGGAAGGCTTTTCCCAGTCCCGTATTCAGATTGAACCTGCGGAAATCACCATCGCCGGTTCTTCCGATGTGCTTTCGGGAATCAGCGAAATCCAGCTGGATAAAGTGATCGATTTTGCACAGCTAAAAGCGGACGCCACAAACGCGTTTACCATGGATATTCCCTTGCCGTCAGGTGTACGGAATATCAGCGCAGTGGGGGACGCTACCAGTAAAGCTACGGTAACTATCAATTTGAACGGGCATCAGCAGTCTTCAGTGGCGGTCAGTTCCGCCAATGTTCAAATCCTCAATCAGCCGTCTGGTATGCAGGTGGATCTGGCCACCAGTTCCTTGCCGGTAACCGTTGTGGGACCGGAAGCCCAGGTGACCAAGCTTACTGGGGATTCCATCGCGGTTCAGGTGGACCTGAGCAACTTCCAGGATCAAACTGGGACGGTAGACGTGCCTGCATCTGTGAGCTTGACGGGCAGCGCGGCGGATTCCTGTTGGGTTACCGGGGAATATACGGTGTCGGTGACCATTTCTGCAGCTCCAGTAACAGCGGCGGCCCGCATAACCCAAAACGAGGATACTGGGGATGATGTTGCTGCCACACCTCAGGAGTAGGACGAACCAATCGAATCAAGATAGAGCGTCACAGGGGATTTTTTCCCTGGGACGCTCTTTTCTTTGCAAAACTTCAGCAAGTGGTGTATAATAATAAATTAGTTTTTCGTGACAGCCCCATAGAAAAGGGCCAGAAGGCTTTTGCCTGGAGAAACTGACTCCAGGCGTTGAAAGCGATACTCACAGGAAAGGATGAGCAAGATGGATGTGCAGGTGGGCGATGTACTGCGCATGAAAAAACCTCACCCTTGTGGCAGCTTGGAATTTACGGTGCTGCGGGTGGGAATGGATTTCAAAATCCGTTGTAACGGATGTGGCCGGGAAGTGATGATCCCCCGGCTGAAGTGTGAGAAGAACATCAAGAAAATTCTTCGCCCGGAAGGGGAACAGTAGCGGGCTTTTCCGAAAGAGCAAGGCGTATTTTTTGGAAAGGCTGTGATTGCTGTGTTTGAAAATTTGCAGGTGTTTGAAAACCGCTATGAGGAATTGAATTTAAAGCTTTATGACCCGGCTACCGCCAGTCAAAGGGAGCTGTATGCTTCTTTGATGAAGGAGCACAAAGAGTTGGAACCCATTGTGGAAACTTACCGGGCATACCAGCGGTGTCAGGAAGATTTGACAGGGGCCAAGGAATTGCTGGAAGAAAGCGATCAGCGGGAGCTGCGGGAAATGGCCCAGCAGGAAATTCGTGAAAAAGGGGAAGAGCTTGCCAAACTGGAAGAACAGTTGAAACTGCTGTTGTTGCCCAAGGATCCCAACGATGAGAAGAACGTGATTGTGGAAATCCGTGGCGGGGCTGGCGGGGAAGAGGCCGCTCTTTTCGCCTATAATTTGTACCGCATGTATACCATGTACGCGGAGAAGAAAGGCTGGAAAACGGAGATTGTCAGTTTGAATGAAACGGAATTGGGCGGTTTTAAGGAAGTCAGTTTCCTGATCGACGGGGAAGGAGCGTATTCCCGCTTGAAATATGAGAGCGGCGTTCACCGGGTGCAGCGCGTGCCGGAAACGGAAGCCCAGGGCCGTATCCACACTTCTACAGCGACAGTAGCTGTGTTGCCGGAAGCTGAGGAAGTGGATATTGAAATCGATCCCAAGGATTTGCAGATCGATACGTTTCGTTCCAGCGGCGCCGGCGGCCAGCATATCAATAAGACATCGTCTGCCATCCGGGTGACCCATTTGCCCACTGGTATGGTGGTGGAATGTCAAGATGAACGGAGTCAGTACAAAAACAAAGATAAGGCTCTCAAAGTGCTCCGAGCCAGATTGCTGGATCAGGAGCAGAAAAAAGCCAATGAGCAAGTGGCTCAGGAACGGCGCAGCCAGGTGGGTACCGGAGACCGTTCCGAACGGATCCGCACTTACAATTTTCCCCAGGCCAGGGTGACGGATCATCGTATTGGCCTGACCCTGTACAAACTAGATGAAATCTTAAGCGGCTCATTGGACGAGGTCATCGACAGTCTGATCGCTGCCGACCGCGCTGCCCAGCTGGAAGATTCCCAGCAGGGATAAGGAGGAAACAACATGGAGACGTTACTCTTAAGCGACCGCTGTGCGGGGAATATCCGAAAAGCAGGAGAGATCCTGCGCCGGGGCGGGCTGGTGGCCATTCCCACGGAAACGGTCTATGGCCTGGCTGCCAATGCTTTGGACAGCGATGCGGTCAAGCGGATTTATCAGGCCAAAGGCCGGCCGTCTGACAATCCGTTGATTGTTCATATCAGCGATGTGTCTCAGCTGGCCCCGTTGGTTCGTGAAATCCCAGAAGCGGCAAAGCGTTTGGCGGCTGTGTTTTGGCCGGGCCCCTTGACCATCATACTTCCCAAATCCGACCTGGTTCCCACCGCCACCAGCGGAGGCTTGGAAACTGTAGCCGTACGCTGTCCTTCCCACCCCACAGCCCGGGCGGTGATCGACGCTGCTGGGGTACCACTGGCGGCGCCCTCGGCCAATTTGTCCGGAAAGCCCAGCCCCACCACCTTTCATCACGTTCAGGAGGACTTGACAGGCCGGGTGGATGCTTTGCTGGACGGCGGGGATTGCGCGGTAGGCGTGGAATCCACCGTGCTCACCCTGGCCCAGGGTACACCCCGGATTCTCCGGCCTGGTGGGGTAACGCTTGCCCAGCTCCGTTCCGTATTGGGGGAAGTGGAGGTGGACCCGGCTGTTCTGCATCAGCTGGGAGAGGGCAAGCGAGCCGCTTCTCCTGGAATGAAGTATAAGCATTATTCCCCTTCCGCAGACGTGGTTATTTTGGACGCTTCCCCGGAAGAATATGTGAAGTATGTCAATCAAAAAGGGGACGGCTGGGCTCTTTGCTTTGAGGAAGACGTTCCTTTCCTGCAAGTACCCACCATGCCTTATGGAACCCGTTATGACGGTAGCTCCCAAGCCCATCAGCTGTTTGAGGCGCTTCACGGTTTGGACGAAGTGGGCGCAAAGAAAGCATATGCCCGGATTCCGTCTAAACGGGGGGTGGGCTTGGCTGTTTACAATCGGTTGATCCGGGCAGCAGCTTTTCAGGTATACAATCCCACAGGCTGCCAAGTGGTGGGTCTCACAGGCCCCACGGGGGCGGGGAAATCCACGGTGGGGAAAATTCTTCGGAAACAGGGCTGTTTTGTCATCGATTGTGATCAGGTCACCCGCAGCTCACAAGTGTACGATTCCTCTTGTCTGGAAGAACTTTCTTCGGCCTTTGGCCTGGAAGTTTCCCAAGGCGGCGTGTTAAACCGGGCGGAATTGGCCAAACGGGCATTTTCTTCAGAAGAGGCCCGGACACGCCTGGGGCAGATTACCTTTCCCAGGATTATCCGCCGGGTGCGTGAGTTGTTGGAAGAAGGCGCCGCCAAGGGGTATCGTGTGCTGGTGCTGGACGCTCCCACATTGTTTGAAGCAGGGCTGGACAGCGCCTGTTCCAGAATCCTGGTGGTCAACGCGCCTAAAGAAGAACGGTTGGCCCGTATCCTGAACCGGGATAAAATTACCAAGGAAGGGGCTTTGCGGCGGCTGGAAGCCCAGCCCGGCCCAGACTTTTATACTTCTCGGGCAGATTGGGTGGTGGAAAACGGCCCGGACGTCCAGACGGAAGAGGCGCTACAAGGAATTTTAGAAGAACTGGGAGAAAAAACAGGGAGCAATCGCCTATGAAGAAAGGTTGTCTCACAAAGGTAGCGCTGGTGGTGATTTTGGTGGGGGTCCTAGTGCTGGCAGGGCCACGTTTAGTGGAAGCCGGTATGAAATTCTGGTACCCCCAGTCGTACGGGGAATTTGTGGAGAGAGAAGCCGCTGAGTTTGATTTGGATCCAGACCTTGTTTACGCGGTGATCAAGACGGAGAGTAATTTTGACCCCCAAGCCCAGTCCCACGCCGACGCGCGAGGGTTGATGCAGCTGACGCAGGAAACATTTGATTGGATCGGTTCCCTGTATCCTCCGGAAAACGGTGGGGGAAACGTGTTTGACCCAGAGGACAATATTCACTGCGGGTGCGCGCTGTTGCGGCTTTTGTTGGACCAGTATGGGAGTGTGGACGTAGCTTTGGCGGCGTACAATGCCGGTATGGGCAATGTGAGCCAGTGGCTGGAAAGCGGGGACTATTCCCATGACGGGGAAACGCTCCATACGATTCCGTATCCGGAAACGGACGCTTATGTGAAGAAAGTGCAGCGGGCCTATGGGATTTACCAAAAACTGTACTCTTAACGGAAAGTCATTGCTTTCTGGAGAGTTTCATGATAAAGTAGATTCGTGTAGTATTTTACCTGGTGAAAGTCTTGAAGTGACAAAGTCCAGAAAAACGGAAATTCCAAGAGTTCATTAAATTTAGGGAAAGGTCCCCTATTTAGGAGGTTGCAATCATGTCTAAAAAAGAGGAAAAGATCGACGCCAAGGAGCTGGCGAAAGAGCTTCTGAATGACCGTACCCACGGCGCTGCCAAGGTGGGTGCGAAAGAGCTGGGGAAAGCTGATAAATTTGCGGAAGGGTACAAGGACTTTCTGAACGCAGCGAAAACTGAGCGGGAAACGGTCACCTGGGCTGTGAAGGCCGCGGAAGAAGCTGGTTTTGTGCCTTTCGACCCGGAGAAGACCTACAAGGCCGGGGATAAGGTATACTACAACAACCGGGGCAAGGCCATGTGCCTGGCTGTGATCGGGAAAAAGGGCGCCAAGAAGGGTGTGCGCATCGCTGCCGCTCATATTGATTGCCCCCGCATCGATTTGAAACCCATTCCCCTGTACGAAGCCAACGAATTGGCCCTGTTGAAGACCCACTATTATGGCGGCATCAAGAAATATCAGTGGACTGCCATTCCGCTGTCCATGCACGGGAAGATCATCCGCAAGGATGGCAGCGAAATCACGGTCAATGTAGGTGAGCAGCCTGGGGATCCTCAGTTCTGCATCACGGATATCCTGCCCCATCTGGGAAAAGACCAGCTGGGCAAGAAGCTGGGGGAAGCCTTCACCGGTGAAGACCTGAATGTGCTGGTGGGAAGCCTGCCCCTGACCGATGGGGAAGGGGAGCAGCTTTTCAAGCTGAACGTGATGAATATTCTCCATCAGCAGTATGGCATTGTGGAGAGCGACCTGATCTCCGCAGAACTGGAGTTCGTGCCTGCCTTCAAGGCGGTGGATATCGGTTTTGACCGGAGCATGGTGGGCGCTTATGGTCACGATGACCGTGTTTGCGCTTATCCTGCCCTGGAAGCTATTTTCAAGTGCAAGACGCCGGAGAATACGGTGATCACTGTGCTGGCGGATAAAGAGGAAATCGGCAGCGTGGGCAATACAGGTTTGGCGTCTGAGTTCCTCAACTACTTTGTGGCGGATCTGGCTGCTGCGGAAGGACTGGAAGCCCGTCATGTGTATTCCAAGTCCACTTGCCTTTCTGCGGACGTAACCGCTGCTTATGATCCCACTTACGCTTCCGCCTATGAGCCCGGCAACTCCTGCTATTCGAATCGCGGCGTGGGCGTTGCCAAGTATACCGGTTCCCGTGGTAAGGGCGGCAGCAACGATGCCAATGCGGAATTTTTGGGCCAAGTGCGCCGGATCTTTGACGACAACGACGTGTTGTGGCAGATCGGCGAGCTGGGCAAGGTCGATCAGGGCGGCGGCGGCACCGTAGCTCTGGACATTTCCCGCATGAATGCCGACGTTATCGATGTAGGTGTGCCGGTGCTTTCCATGCACGCTCCCTTCGAAGTGGTTTCCAAGCTGGACGTGTATATGGCTTACAAAGCCTTCAAAGCCTATTTTGAAGCGGAATAAAGTAAGAGATAGATTCGTGTGATGGGGAAAGGTTCCTCAGCACGCCATGAACGGGGAGAAATTTCAGGTTTCTTCCCGTTTTTTTTTTCCTGGGCAGGCATTCCAGTTTGTTTGAAAACAGAATGGTGCTTTCGATAAACCAAAAGGGACCGTCGCTTTTTTGCGACAGTCCCTTTTATGCGCTTTTTAATTTATGCGTTTTTGAAAAAAGCTCAATCGTTTTTGTCGGTGCGCTCGGGAGAAACCTCAGTTTCTTCCACAGTGTGAGCCACCATGCCTTTGCCGTCAGGCTCGTTGTTGGGGATAATCAGGTTCAGAAGAATTCCCACGATGATTCCCAATCCGATGTTGGAAAAGCTGAAGATGGAATTGCCGATTACCGCGCCGCCAATGGCCAGCACCAGCATCACAGCGGCAATGCACAAATTCCGGTTCTTGGTGAAGTCAACGTGGTTTTCTACCAGAGTCCGCAAACCCACGGAAGCGATCATACCGTAAAGGACGATGCACGCTCCGCCCAAAACGCAGTTGGGCACGGATTGGATCACACCGATGCCTTTTCCGAAAAAGCTGACCACGATGGCAATCACAGCGGCAATACGCAAGGAAGCGGGGTTGTAATTTCCAGTGGCAGCCAGCACAGCGGTGTTTTCCGAGTATGTGGTGTTGGGCGGGCCGCCAACCAGGCCGGCAAACAAAGTGGCCAGGCCGTCACCCATCATCGTGCGGTGCAGACCAGGTTTGCGGGTGAATTTCTTTCCTACCACAGCGCCGTTGGCGTACACGTCGCCCACGTGTTCCACACAGGTAACAATCGCGATGGGAGCGATCATGCCAATGGCGGTAATATTAAAGCGGGGGAGCACAAAGTGGGGTACCTGAACCCAATTGTAAGTGGCGATCACGCCGGTATCCATCAGGGAAGCGGGAGCCAAGCCGATTTTGGTGACCAGCAAGGTGAACAGGTAGCCTGTTACCAAGGCGATGACAATGGAGGACATTTTTACCATGCCCTTCCCACAGCTGGAGAGCAAAACCGCCAGGAGACATACCAGGCCGGCAATGACCCAGGCCCAAACATAAGCGCTCATGGAAAAACCGTCGCCAAACAGGGTGAGGG
This sequence comes from Clostridiales bacterium, assembly GCA_019416395.1. Lineage (GTDB taxonomy): Bacteria > Bacillota > Clostridia > Oscillospirales > Acutalibacteraceae > Acutalibacter. The sequence goes on along the minus strand of DXXH01000070.1, from coordinate 1,759 downwards.
TGCTGCCGTCAGCTCCGTACTGGGTTTGAATGTTGTTGATGGCGCTGGTGGAGAGGTTCAGGCCGATCAAGGTGATTCCCACACCCCGTACCACAGGGGGGAAAAGCTTGTCGATCAGCCCTTTGCCGAAGATTTTGATAATCAGGGCCAGCACCAGATAAAAAGCGCCCGCTACAATGACGCCCCCCATCGCGGCGGAGATTTGCTCATCTTTGGTAGCGCCAAAAGCGTTGTTGCCGATGACCCCCGCCAAGGCGGAGATAAAGGCGAAGGAACTGCCCAGGAAGGTGGGCATTCTGCCACCGGTGCAAAGGTGGAAAATCAGTGTGCCGCAGCCTGCACAAAAGAGAGCCACACCCACGTCCAGTCCGGTGAGAAGGGGGACCAGAATGGTGGCGCAGCTCATGGCGAAAGCATGCTGGAAACCTAGGGCCAGGGCCTTCTTGGGGCCCAGCTTCTCATATTCCGTGGAATAGGGGAATAGGAAGCGGTTGATTTTGGAAAAAATGTTCATGTGTTTTCCTCCACTGGGGATTTGGTCGGGAAGATTCCCGCCTTTGATAAACTTCCTCACCATTCTAGCATCGGGACAGGGAAAAGTCCAGACAGAAGAAGACGGTTTTTTTTCTTTTTTCCGTTTCTTTTTCCAAGGAATTTGTGTATAATAAGAAACTGGTTAACGTGATAGAAATAGCCTGCGGGATTTGCGTGGGATTTTATAGATTGCGAGGGACTTTTTTGCCGAAGAAACGGAAAAAACGAGTGGTGCTCAACCGCAGTGATAATCGGATCAATATTGGGCCAGCAGGACGGAATCTGTTTATCTCCCGGGACAAGCAGCTTCAATCCCGGCAGGCCCGACGGATCAAACTGCTGATGCGCATGGTCATGGCTTTGGTGATTCTGGTCATTGTAGCGGGAGTTGGGCTGTTTGTGGCACTTTATATGGTGCCTTATTTTCAGAGTGAGATTTCCCTGGAAAGTTCCGGAAGTTCTGACGTTTCGGAACTGTCTTCTGTCAGCCGGGTAGAGATCACCAATTATGACAGCATGGGTTTGCCCATCTATTCCAATGATATCAGTCTGTTTGTCATCAATCAGAACTCACCGGAGGACGCTTCCTATGTGCCCAATACATTGGATTTTGACGGGATTCCGGTAGAGGCCCATATTGTCAATGCTTTGGAGATGCTGACGGAAGCCGCCAAACAAGATGGCCTGGCGCTGGTGCTAACAGAGGGGTATGTTTCCTATGAGGAACAGGAACAGCGTTATGAAGCCAAGGTGAATGAGTTGATGGAAACGGAATCGCTCACCACAGTAATGGCCCGTACCAAAGCCAGGGAGCAGGTGCCTATGGCAGGAGAAAGCGACCAGCAGACCAGTATGTGTGTCCGGATTCAAGGGGATCCGGAGACCTTCGAGGACTCCCGTACCTTTACTTGGCTCCGATCCAATATGGGGAAATACGGATTTGTGTTCCGCTATCCCGAGGGAAAAGAGGATTATACCGGCTGTACGGAAGATTACACCGTGATCCGGTATGTGGGCAGTGAAAATGCTACCGCAATGCAGCAGCGATCCTTGTGTCTTGAAGAATATATCAGCTATTTAAACAGTCAGGGATAATTTGTCCGTTGTTTGAAATCTAAAGAGAAGTTGCTTTCCATCGACTAGATTGTTCTTGGGGAGTTCTGGGCCCGTTGCTGGTGGCTTCAATGGTGGGGTCAGCGTTTCAGTTGGAGAAGGATTGCTTTTT
>DXXH01000007.1:15543-53556 GCA_019416395.1 Clostridiales bacterium | reverse complement strand
GTCAAAAAATAACGAAAAACACATTTATTCGCCGTGTAACAAACGGGCTTCTGTCAGATCCAGCTCTTTTCTGGGGCCAGAACTGCCCCTGCGGATAAAGGATACCGGAAGGACAGAACTCAATGGTACCTCTTCCCCGTTGATGCGGTCAATCAGAATTTTCACCGCCAGCTCCCCCATCTCCCGAATGGGCTGGGCCACTGTGCTGATCCGGCAATATTCCGAAATATCCACCCCATCAAAGCCAACTAAAGGAATTTGATCCCCCACCCCTGGGGACATATTCCGCAAAGCGCTTTGAATTCTGGCAGCCAACACGTCACTGGTGGCGAATAAGCCGTCTGTCTGCGGGAAGCGCTGCTTTGCCCGGTGCAAATCGTTGTCTAAATCCTTGGCGAACAGGTCCTCCGAGTCAATATAGTATTCCCCACAAGTCACGCCGGCTTTCCGCAAAGTCTCAAAAAATCCCTGATAACGCAGATACGCCGGAAGATACATAGAAATAATCCGGTTTCCAAACAGCAGCGGAGCTTTACAACCGCTGGCCAGTAATTCTTTGGCCGCCAGTACGCCTCCGTTGTAATTGTCACAGGCCACAGAGGGAATCCCATCTACTGTGCGTTCAATACTAACCTGGGGAATATCCCAGGTGTTGAGAACTGCCCCCACATCCCGGTTACAAATCAGCACACCCGCCACATTATTGGAACGCAAAGCGTTCAGCTGTTCTTGTTCCCGGTCGTGATTGCCTCCGGAAGTGCAGAGAAACAGTTTGTAACCCGCCGCAGAGCAAGCTTCCTCAATCGCTGCGGTTAGGGCGCTGAAAAATGGGTGATCAATATAGGGAACTACCAGTCCAATCAGATGACTGTTTTTATTGACCAGTGATCTGGCCATTTCATTGGGATAATAATCCAATTCCTTCATCGCCTGGAACACTTTGTCTTTTGTTTCCTGGCTGATGGAACCTTTCCCATTCAAAACCCGGGATACCGTGGTAATAGATACCCCTACCTGTTCCGCAATATCTTTCAGCGTTGCCATAAACGATCCCTCCTGCCACTCTAAAAGGTCCGCCGAAATACGGCAGCCCGATTTCAATTACTATAATCCATAATCCCTTTTTCTTTTCCGATTCTAAAACCCACTCAGCCCGTAAAAGCTCACTTTTTCAAATGGATTAAAGAAATCACGCCCAGAGAGCTTTTCCCAGCTTTCCACGGCGTGAAGTTCCTTAAAAAACAACCATCTCAACGAAACAGATACTGGGCAAAATCACGCAAACACATGCGCCATACATTCCATTCGTGCTCGCCATGATACATTTTTTCCACATGAACTGGGCATTCTTCGGGAGAAAGCCCTTTTTCCCGGAACATTTCCCGGTCCTTCTCAAACCGGTCCAAGGCCACCAGATCGGTTGTACCGCACGCCCGGAAGAACACCTTGAAATCCTGCTGAAACTTTTCTTTATCGTCCAATTCTTCCAAATAGGAAAGATCCGGTTGGACTTGGCCGATTTTAAACGCCCCCACAAAGCCGCTAAACACACCAGCATACCCGAATTTATCCGGATTTCCCAGGGTAACCTGGCTGGTTTGCATCGAGCCCATGGAAAGCCCCGCCATGGCCCTGCTCCATTTATCGGTGCGTACTCGGTAGCGGGATTGGATAAAGGGAATGCAATCTTCCAGCAGCATTCTTTCCAACATGGTGGTATCCAGTACACGCAAGCCCTCTTGCTCTTTCTGCACCATGCCGTTATTCATGACCACAACGCAAGGAACTGCTTTTCCTTCTGCGATCAGGTTGTCCAGAATAAAGTTGGCGTGGCCCTGATAAATCCAGCACTTCTCATTTTCGCCATGGCCATGCTGCAAATACAGTACCGGATATTTCTGATCCCTGTTCTCCTCATATCCAGGCGGTGTGTACACCATGCAGGATTTCATGGTTCCGGTAGCCTGAGAATAAAAATACTCTTGGGTCACCGAGCCATGGGGCACATCTTTGCAAAGATAGAAATCCACCCCTTCTTGGGGAATCTCCGCGTAATTCAGTGGGTGGCAAGCGCCATAACCAATGGGCGCCAAAGGATTCAACACTTCCACACCGTCCACTTGGAACAAAATGGGACAAAAGCCCCCGTCGCCTCCGTCCACCACAGCAGTCCACACGCCGTTTTCCTGCTTCTCCATTTCCACCGGGTCACGGTAACGGAGCATTGCCCCCACTTTAGAAGCAGTGGGCGCAAGAAAATTCAGACGGATTTTCCTATCACCCAGCAACACGATTCCAGGCGGAACCGCATCGCCATCTTGAGACAACAGACTGGTTCCTACTTGGCCACCCATGGGCATTTGCGGCTCAAAGCCAGCAGAAGTATCCCACACAGCAGAATTCCAAGCTGCGAGAGGATATTGGTCACGATTTTCCATTGAAAACTCAACTCCTATGTATCATATAATAAAGAATAAACGTTTACCCAAAGCAAACAAACGTTTATCCCCACGTTTTCCACTTAGGGACAATCTTGAGAAGGTGCATTCTCCCACATGCTTTTCAGCTTGTGGATTTCAAAATCCACAGCGATACCGGCATCTAAATATACGGGGAACACTTGCGTCTTCGCTGGGTCCAGTACCGTGGCAATAGACAGGTTAAATAATCCCCCGTTGGCGTAAAGTTCCAGGGAACACCGGTCGGTAATCACCCGCAGCTCCAACACCTGATCCTCTTTTTTCAAGCCCAGGTCGTATGCACCAGTAGGCAGCAGCAGCTTGCCGCTGGCCGGGTCGTAGACGATGAGCACGCCTCGAACAGACACCGCGATCAGCTTTCCAGGCTGAATCCCAAAACGGAATGTCATGTCCATGGCTTCTCCCAGGTAGGCTCCGGGAATCCGCTCAATCTCCTCCAATCCGCGATTCACAAAGGAAAAACTATTTTCCCGCAAACGATTTACCTCCTCTACAGGCCATACGGAAACCCGTGGACCTTGTTCCGTGGTCACAAGGCGCAATTCGTTGGGCACGCTCATGCAACTGGAAAAAGGTCCCTGTTCCAAACGGGTGCGTATCCAGGAAAACTGCACCACCCGGTCCCTCGGCAGACCGGTAAAGGTTTGGGCAGCATATCCACCAGGGGAACGTGCAAACTCGCTGTAAGCAGAATACAGGGAGTGGGTGGGACCAAAGACAGAGTCGGTTTCCGGAACAAACTGGCGGCCCTCAAACCGTCCCACAATGTAGTTATCCGTGGAACCCCAAAGCACCCATTTAATCCGCTCCCGGTCCCCGTCCAAGGGAAGACAGAATAAATCCGGACATTCCGCAGCCCCATAAATGGAGAGCACCTGACGGTCTTCCCAATGCAATAAATCCTTGGAATACAGTAACATATACCGGGAATTATCCAGGAAAATAGCCATCACCCAGTTCTGCCCTTCCGGTTCCCAAACCACTTTGGGATCACGGTTCATAAAAGCGATATGAGGTACCACCGGATTTCCCTGGTACTTCTCAAAGGTCTGTCCCCCGTCCAAACTGTAAGCAACGGCAATTTCAAAATACCTGCCCCGGCTCCACCGGGTTTTGCTCCCCGCTGGCGTGTAAAACAGGAAAATAGGCGGTTCTATCCCGTTCCCCAGCCCAGACCGGTTCTCCCAATCCACGATACCCCCACCGGAGTACATACGGCCGGTCTCATCGGGAATCAACGCGTAGGGAAGCTCCTTCCAGTGAACCAAATCATGGCTGACAGCGTGCATCCAATGGGTATTCCCCACGTTGAATCCATAGGGATTCAACTGAGCAAAAAAGTGGTACACCCCATTGTAATAGAACAGTCCATTGGGATCATTCATAAAGCCATGCATGGGTGTGATATGGGCAAACGGCCGGGTAGGCTCCCGATACAGAGTATCCTGGTCCTTTAGCGTATCGGAGACCTCCAGCAACTCTATATAGGACTCGTCTCCTCCTTCCAGCCGCACTTCCAGCGTTTCTCCTTGATAACGTTCCAGATACAGGCAGCCCCAGGCCCGAGGCGAAGGATCCAATATCACCTCATGTTCCTCTAACAGTTGGCCATTCCGATAGATTCCTAAATACTGGGTTTTCTCCACAGGCGCAAACCAGCCTTCCGATTCCCCAATGGGCAGCAGCAAATACCGCTTGTCCGCTTGAATCGTCCTACTCCTCATACAATAACTGACTCCTCCCTCTCAAAAGGAATTTCCCATTTTTTGGCTTCAAAAACAGCCATACTGCGTATGCCCCGAGCTTTTTTATCCAAACCCGTCTGTTTGGGAAATAACCCAATTCGACAGTTTACGACGTTATCCAACCATTCCCAAAAGCAACGCAAACGTTATACTTATCTTTTCAGAGAATAGCGCATTTCCCCAAAGTTGTCAAGCGGCGATTTCATTTTTTTCAGCGGTTTTATCAAAACATTCACTTTTGAAACAAAAAAAGGTCAGCAAAACTGCAGATGCAGCTTTGCTGACCCATTTTTCAGCACAGTGTCATATAAGCGTTTACCCACTAAGTGGTTACTTCTTCTCCTTGTGCCAGCTCACTCCTGCCGGGGCAGCCGGGCACGCAGCGCTTTGGTAGGAATCCCTTCTTCCGTAAAGCGCACTTCATGTTCGGTGAGGATATTCTCCTGGTCATTCTCCTTGTGCAGATCCTTGGTATCGAAAAAGATCTCAAACCCTGCTTCCGTCAGATACCGCCGGGTGGCCAAATAAAGATCGTCGTTGTCGGTCTTAAACCAGATCTCCCCATCTTCCGCCAACAGGGGTTTGTAATTGAGCAACTGCTTTGTGTAGGTCAGCCGGCGCTTATGGTGCCGGGCAGTGGGCCAGGGATTGCAAAAATTGATATAAATCCGCTGGACCTTCTCCTCCGGGGAGAATAATTGAGCAAGCCGTTCAATATTGTAAGCGCACAACGCCACATTGTCGGGCTGTTCCTCGCCAAACGCCTCAGCAATATTTCTTCGGGCCACCCCCAGAATATCCAGACTGATATCAATGCCCAGGAAATTCACTTCCCGGTTAGTATGGGCAGCTCGGGCCAAAAAGACACATTTCCCACAGCCCAAATCCAGGTGAAGGGGACGATTTTTTCCAAAAACTTCTTTCCAATGTCCCTTCTGGGTTTCCGGCTGGGAGATAAAATACGGGCAAGCGGCAAGTTCTGGCCGGGCCCAGGCTTTTTTTCGGATCCTCATGGCTATTCTCCTCATGTTTTTTTACCAGGGCTTTATTATACCTGGACAGGCCAAGGAAATCAAGCGGGGACATTGAATCCCAATAGGATTTGGTGTACAATAAGAATCATGGAAGGGAGAAGGTGATCTCATGGATCAATGGGCATTAGCTCTTGAGGGCGGTTCGCTGCGGTGCATGTTTTCCGCCGGAGCCGTAGATGTCATGATGGAACATCAGCTCTGGTCCCAAGGGGTTTTTGGTGTTTCCGCAGGAGCTCTTACCGGGGTAAACTATGTTTCCCGGCAAGTGGGGCGTACCGCCCAGGTAAACCTGGATTATGTCAATGACAAACGGTATCTGGGTCTTGGAAACCTCATATTCCGAAAGAGCATATTCAACTTTGATTTTCTGTTTGGAGAAATATCCGATAAGCTGATTCCTCTGGACCGGGAAACGTTTTTACACTCTGATACCAAATTTACCGCTGTGGCTACCAACTGCCATACCGGCCAGCCGATTTACGCGGAAAAGAGCTCCTGCCAGGATATTTACGGGGCTGTTCGCGCCAGTGCCAGTATGCCCCTGTTGGCGCCCACCGTCCTGGTGGAAGGGACTCCCTGTGTAGACGGCGGCGTATCCGTATCCATACCCTATGCCCAGCCCTTAAAGGAAGGCTACCGGAAAGTGGTGGTAATCACCACCCGGGAACATGGATACCGGAAACCCCAAACGCCCCGGGCCTTAGCCCGGCTTTACGCCAAACATTATAAGCAGTACCCCAACCTAGTGCGGGCGTTGTTGGAGACCCCCCGGCGGTATGCCCGGGAACTGGACGAATTGGATCAGCTGGAAGCGGAAGGAAAGGTCTTTGTGATCCGTCCACCGGAGCCAGTTACGGTTTCGCGCACGGAACGAGATGTGACAAAGCTTCGGGCTTTGTACGCCCAAGGCCGTCGGGTATGCCTGGAGCGCATGGAATCCCTAATGGCTTACTTAAACGGATAATCCCCCAAAGGAGAAAGTTATGGAAGGCGCCATATTTGGCATGAAGTTATTTCTGGGATTGCTATTTTGTATCCCACCCATTGCCCTGGGGATCTTCGGCGGATTGCTCTTCAAAGGCCGGGGATTGTTTTTGCTGGCAGCGTATAGCGAATTGCTGGCCCCCAACCAAAAGCGGGTGCGAAAAGAGCTGGGACCCCCAGCAGGAAAACTGAGCTTTCTGTTGGCTGGCTGCTCTGTGCTATGGCCAGTGGGGATCTTCACATGGTTGTGGCTATTTTGGTTGGGTGCGCTGCTGTTTCTTTGTGTTCTTGCAGGAGGCATGTTTTATCTCAGCCGGAAATATTTCTCCCACGAAGAAAAGTGAAGACTTCTTAATCGGAATGCCGAAAGGGGCTGCTGCGATATACGCAGCAGCCCCTCTTTACGCTTATAGGAACTGTCTCAAACCGTCTTTTCTGCCAGGGTATTTTCCCCAAGCAAAAGGACACTGGGGGAAAAATTACTTTTGGCTCTTCACACTCATTCCCAGCAATTTTTTTGCCACAAAGGCCCCAAGCACAATGGGGACCAGAAGCAACTCCACCAGCAGGATAATTTCCATTCGGAAAGAAACACCCTTGGCAAGCAATAATACTCCTATTTCACAGGAAAGAAGCACTACAGCAATCAGAACCGCCATCATCTGGTCAAGCCCTTTGAGAAAAGGGAAAAAGCTGGTGGGAATCTGCATCAGCCTATGAACTGCTAAGGGGATCAGCAGCAGCACTGGAAACAAAAACACAAAAGCCTTGGGTCCAACGCTCACCACTTCCCCATTCCGCCAAGTCATGGGAATCTGTTCCGGCAAAGAGGGAAACAGCGCCAGGGCCAAACCCAATCCCACAACGAATAAGATCAGCTCGATCCCGTACGTACGCAAGATTTTTTTCATATTTCACCCCATCACAGCAAAACAATACCCGCTTCCTTGCAGAGCCGTTTTGTTTCCTCGTCCCACAGGGACGCCTGGACTTCCCCTATATGTGCCTTACCCAGTAAAAGCATGCACAACCGGCTTTGGCCAATACCGCCGCCAATGGTCAAGGGAAGCTCCCCCTGTAACAGCATTTTGTGGAACGGCAATTCCCGGCGGGAATCGCATCCGGCTTCCGTAAGCTGCCGGTCCAAGCTTTCCGGATCCACCCGGATTCCCATACTGCTGATTTCCAACGCCACACCCAAAGGCTCGTGCCAGAAAAGCAAGTCACCATTCAGCGTCCAGTCATCATAGTCAGGCGCCCGGCCATCGTGAGGCTTGCCGCTTTTCAGTTTTCCGCCGATCTGCTGGATAAACACCGTCTTATGCTCTTTCACAATGGCGTTTTCCCGCTCTTTGGGGGACATCTGGGGCCACCGGTCTTCCAGCTCCTGGGCGGTGATAAATGTCACGTCACGGCACAGCTCCGTATTCAAATTGGAGAACTGCCATTTTAATTCGTCCAATGTACCGCAGATCGCGCTGACAATCCTGCGGACAGTTTCCTTTAAATAAGCTTCATTCCGGGTACTTTCGTCAATGACCTTTTCCCAGTCCCACTGGTCCACATAAATCGAGTGGAGATTATCCAGCTCTTCGTCCCGGCGAATGGCGTTCATATCCGCCACAAGGCCGTTACCCACATAAAAATTGTAATTGTGCAGAGCGAGACGTTTCCACTTTGCCAGAGAATGAACCACTTGGCCTTCCCGGCCCACAGCAGGAATATCAAAGCTCACCGGACGCTCCACACCGTTCAGATCATCATTTAGACCAGTAGCCGGATCCACAAACAGGGGTGCTGTAACCCGTTTCAAATGGAGCGCGGCACAGAGCTTCACATGAAAGATATTCTTAATCAATCCAATTGCTTTCTGCGTTTCATAAAGCCCCAGCGCAGGCTGGTAATTTTCCGGCAAAATAGTCATGGCTGATTCCCCCTGGATTCAAAATAAACTGTAGTTCATTATACCAGGAAACCTTGCGCTTGGAAAGTAGTTTTTCCGGGATTATCCTTCCCCAAAACGCCAGTCCGGAAGGGACACGATTCAATCTGACAGACCGTGTTGCCGTTGCTGGAATCAGACTGCCGCGTTCACGCTCACGTTTCCTCTGCTATCTCTACCCACGCAATCTCCCGAATGGGCACTCCTTCTCCAGCCTCCAAAAGTAAAACCCCTTCCCCGGAGTTGATCCTCTTCAGCTTGCCCTGAACCGTCACATAGGCGCCGCCTTCCTTCTTTTCATCGAGCAGGAAGTAGGTCACCTTCACCAGAGGATGCTCCTCCACTTGGGCATCCAAATAGTTGAGCCGCCGCTCCAGCTCTTCCCGATCACTTTCCCCCAGCTCTACGCGCTGGTCTGTCAGGCGACCGGTTTCCTGAATGACCGCGTCAAAGCCTGTCAAAGCGGCAAAAGGCGAAAACTGTGCTGCCCGCTCCACCATGGACATCTGGGAATGCTTCTTCGAAGTGGGATGGGGTAGGCGGATAATGTCTTCATACGCAAACTCTGATTTCATGTGTGTTTCTCCCTAAGCACGTTCATGTTCGGCTGACTTCAGCTCTGCTACCAGGATTTCCGGCCGGTTATTCACGCGAAAGGGAAACAGGCTATTCCCCAATCCACGGCTGACCAGCATACTGGTGCCGCTTTCAGTGTATAAGCCGTCGTCATACTTGGGGAAAAGCCCCTGTCCTGGAGCTGCGACTCCCCCTACAAAGGGAAGGCGGAACTGTCCGCCATGGGCATGTCCGGCAAAGACAAGATCCACTCCGTATTCCCGATACAGATCAAAATATTCCGGCCGGTGGGACAGCAAGATCCAATACCCGTCCTTTTCAGGGGTTACCTGGTCCAATTCCCCCCGAAGCACCTCTTCCGGTTCATCAAACGGGAGATCCGTTTGAAAACTCGGGTCATTCACGCCTGTCAGATAAATTTTCTGGCCGGAACGCTCCAATGGGACTGCCTGGTTTTCCAATACCGTGACGCCTGCCTTTTCCAATCCGGCTTTCAGATCTTCATATTCTCCGATACGCGCTTCATGATTTCCATTGACATAATACACTGGAGCGATCCCCACAGCTTGCTCTGCAAAGGAGAGGGCTACTTCCACATCTGTCCGACGGGAATCCACTAAATCCCCGGTGAGGACGATGCAATCCGGTTCCGCACTTTCCAGCAATTCCAGCAACTGGGTATTTTCTTCTCCAAACTGGGCGTTGTGAAGATCGGAGATTTGGGCGATACGGTACCCGGAAAAGTTCTTCGGCAGCTTCTCGCTGGACACCATAAACTCCGAAACTTCCAAAGCAGTATTCCCCCAGGCAATCCAGGCAGTAAGCAAGACTGCGATAACAGCCACGGTTCCAAGGACAGCCAGCCGTTTTTTTCCACTGATTCGGGGGACCTTTTTATTTTGAGACGGTCTTTTCGTTTCGCCTTGATTCACGCCTTGTGTCCTCCCACCTGGCCATTGCGCTCCCGTCCTGTGGCGCCATCTGTGAAGCTGATACCTTTCAGGATAGCGTTCTTGCCAAACTTCTTTTTGATCTCCAGCACAGCTTTCTGCCGCTGGTTCTCCCGGAAAAGCTCCTGGTTTTCTTCTTCCCGTTTCTGCTCCAGAGCCTGATAGTCGGTAAACAAGTCCATCTGCTCCAATGCCCCAGGTTTGGGAGCCTCCCCCTCATCGATCACATGGGTGGCGGTGAGGTACAGCCGCCTTACCAGCAGATCATGGTTTACTACCCGTTCATACAGAGCGGTGGCAGCATCCATGAGCATTTTGGAAGAGGAAGAATACCGCTCCAGATTCCCGGTACCATGGGCATGCTTTGGGACAGACCTGCCATACCGGTCCTCGGTCACCTCGCCCCGATAGTGGACATTCGGATTCTGCAAACTTTCCCGGTCATATCCCACGGTGAGAACCAACTGTTTGGTAACCAGGTTCTTTTCCACCAAGTCCAGGGCCAGCTGATCCGCCATCTCCCGGAGAACCACCCGGGCCTTCTCAAACGTATACGGCTCCTGGAGTACCTGACCGGAACCGATGGAGTTGGACTCCGGCTTATAAGCTTTGATATCCGCGATGGTGCAGGGCTCCCAGCCCCAGGCGTGATCGATGAGCAGTTCCGCATTGACGCCGAAAAGTCTGTATAACAATTCCTCGTTGTGGATAGATCCAGGTTTTCCGAGAGAGCACCGGGCTATGTCCCCCATGGTGTACAGGCCGTGGGCTTCCAGTTTCTTGGCGTACCCAGGACCCACCCGCCAAAAGTCCGTCAAGGGACGATGGCTCCACAGGGAACGGCGATAGCTCATCTCGTCAAGTTCCGCAATGCGCACACCATTTTCGTCCGGGGGAATATGCTTGGCCTCGATATCCATAGCCACCTTGGCCAGATACAGATTGGTACCGATGCCCCCTGTCGCGGTAATGCCCACCGTTTTCTGCACGTCCAAAATCATGGTGCGGGCCAGTTCTTTTGGGGTCAAGCCATAGGTGTTCAGGTAGGCGGTGGCATCAATGAAAACCTCATCGATGGAATACACATGGATATCTTCCGGCGCCACGTATTTTAGGTACACCTGGTAGACCCGGGAACTGTAGTCCATATACAGGCGCATACGGGGCGGAGCCACCAGATAGTCCAAAGCCACTGCGGAAGAAGCCCTCACTTGGGTATCGTCCCAGGAAGAGGAGGTAAGTTTTCTGCCAGGAGCTTTCCACTGCCGCTCCCGGTTCACCTGCTTCCCCCGCTGAATCACTTCGAAAAGCCGTGCCCGTCCGGACACACCGTATGCCTTTAAGGAAGGAGACACCGCCAGGCAAATGGTCTTCTCCGTGCGGGACTTATCTGCCACTACCAGGTTGGTGGTCATGGGGTCCAGGCCGCGCTCGATGCACTCCACGGAAGCATAGAAACTTTTCAGGTCGATGGCAAAATACGTTTTCTCCATGCTTCCGGGCTCCTTTCTCAAAAAGATATTCTATCTGTTACTATACCATGCTGGCAATGGGAACGCAAATGTGCATTTTCCGTGGCTTCTCAAAGCTTATTCTTTCATCTCCACGAACCACCGCTCCCCGTCCCGGTAGAGAAAGGTTTCCTTTCCCCGGATTTTCACCACGTACCGCCGTGTCAGTTCGCCGGTGGTACGAGCTTTGCCCCGCACTGCTTCACGGCTATCCTCGATCTCAAACACTGGGCCCGTAGCCAAAACGATCTTTTGGGGGCGAACACTGCCATCGATGTAGTGGGTAGCCACCACTTCCACATACTGCTTCCGGCGTGTGTACTCTTTCACGGGGCTTCAACTCCTTCCTCTTTTCTAAAGCCGGTTTTCACATTTCGAATATACGTTTGCTTTCTTACAAAAGTATTATAGAACGTACATTCGATTTTTACAAGCTTTCTTGTGGAAGAAATATTTGGGACTTTCCCAGAAAAAGGAAAGTCTGGAAATCCTTTCAAAGTGAAAAGACTTCCAGACTTTATACATACGAGAAGGCAACCTTGCGGTTCTGGAAAATTGAAAAACTGTGCACTGTTTCTCCAAATTGCTGTCAGAAGGAATTCTTTCCGAAACAAGGGGGAAACAAGTTTTTTCTTAGGAAGTGGTTTGACTGGTGCAAAAAGATCTTACAGCCACAATTTTTCGTAAATCCCCAGAATGTCCGCTTTCGTCACCTCTTTCCTGGTATTCGCAGGACTTCCCGACAGCAGGGCATCTTCCGCCATTTTATCCATAGCGGCATAAAACTCTTTTTGATCGATCCCGTACTCCGCCAGTGTAGGAATACCGCACTGACTACAAATATTGCGCAAAGCTTCCACAAACTGGAAGGCCGCCGCTTTATCCTCTGTTTCCGGAGAAGCAACGCCGATGATCCTTGCCAAGGATGCAAATCTGTCATAGGCGCCATCGCAGGCAAACTTGATGCATTCCGGTAAAAGCATTGCATTTGATAGCCCGTGGGGCACATGGAACAAAGCGCCGATTGGGCGGCTCATGCCATGGACGATCGTGACAGAGGCATTGTTGATGGCGATCCCCGCCTCTAAGGCCGCGATGGACATTTCCTCTCGCGCTTCCACGTCATTGCCGTTCTCGTACGCGCGGACAAGGTACTGAAAAATCCGCTTGACCGCCGACGCGCTGATGCCGTCTGTCAACGGCTGGGCCATTTTCGACGTATAGGATTCTACCGCATGTGTCAGAGCGTCCAAACCGGTAAACGCTGTCACCGTTTTCGGACTGCTGACTCCCAGAGAGGCGTCAATCACCGCCAGATCCGGTACAAGGCTTCTCCCCTTCAGGAGCATCTTCACATCGGTTTTTGTATCCGTAACCACAGTAAACTGGGTGGCTTCGCTGCCTGTTCCGGCAGTTGTGGGAATCGCCACCATTTTGGGAAGGGGTTCTGTAATCACCTTTCCGTAATACTCGCAGATATTCTTCCCTGTGGTTGCCCAGACCGCAATGGCTTTCATGGAATCCAGGGGACTGCCGCCACCCATAGCGATCAGGAAATCGCAGTGATTCTCCAGATATACGTCCACTCCTGCTTGAATCATGCGGTCATCCGGTTCTCCGGTGATCCCATTGAACACCTCATAAGCGATTCCGTGTTCGGAAAGCAGCTTGGTCAGCCTTTGAAAGCCATCTAACGTGCAAACCGTTTTTCCTGTAACAATCAGGGCCTTCTTCCCAAATCCACCGATCAAATCCGGCAGCTTCTCCAAAGCGTCTGCGCCGGACAAAATTCTATTTGGCAGAAAAAATTCTCGCGCCATGCACCTATCTCCTTCTGTTACCGTAACATTCCGTTTTCACCAAACACGCCTTTTCGTGCGGGTTGTTTAATCCTCTTCGTCTGCCATCAGCACCGCGTTCAACATAACCGTCGCGCCCTCGGTGCAGTGGGTCACCGAAGAGAACTCGGGCTCGCAGTGGGAAAGGCCGTCTTTTGACTGCACGAAAATCATGGTAGTGGGAAGCATATACGCGGCGAACTGGGCGTCGTGCCCAGCGCCTGAATGTATGTACCGATGGGAGATTCCCAATTCTTCCGCCGCCTTCTTGACATAGGAAACCAGTTTCTTATCCCAATAAACGGTGTCACGATTCCAGGCTTTTACCACCTGGCAGCGGCATCCTGCCCATTCTTTATCCGCGCAGGAAAGAACGATATCCAGGACCTTTTGCAAGACCTCCGGATCTTCGTGGCGGGCGTCAATGGAAAAATCGAAGTAGTCCGGCACACAGGTGTGAACACACGGATGGCATACCACTTCGCCGGTGGTATAAACCAGATCAGACACTCCCAGCTTATCGATTTCCTGGTGGAGATAGCACAGCGCCTGGGCAGCTGCGTAAAAGGCGTCCCGCCGTTTGGGCATGGGGAAAGTTCCTGCGTGAACCGTCTGGCCGTAGAAGCGCACCCGGTAGTTAAACATACCCAGCACACAGTCTACCACGCCGATGTCGTGTCCGCTGTCCTCCAGGATCGGCCCCTGCTCGATGTGGGTCTCGAACATACACTTGTAGTTTTCCGGGGAAATCCGGTTTTTCTCGTCTCCCTGGAACCCGCTCTTCTCCAGCGCCTGCCCAAAGGTGGAAACATTGTCCAAAATGCTTTTCGAGTTGAGCATATCCTCTTTTTTGAACTTGACGCGGATGTCTTCCGGCAGGTAATCGTAGCACACAATGCCGGAGCACATCATGGCGGGCGGATACAGGGAGCCTTCCTCATTGGTCCAAATCATGGCTGTGAGAGGATGCTTATGTGGGATCTTCTGCTCCACAACGGTCTCCAGCACTTCCATGGCCGCCATGACGCCTAAAATCCCGTCATAGTTACCGCCGTTTTTCACCGAGTCCACATGGGAGCCCATCACAATCCGTTTGGCGTCCGGGTCGCTGCCGGGTATGGTAGCATACATATTAGCCAAGTCGTCGGTGACGATTTCCGCGCCGATTGCCGTCATTCTCCTGATAAACTCGTTTCTGGCCGCGATGGCTTCCGGCGACAAAGAATACCGTGTAATGCCGCCATGACCCGCGTCACCAAACTTTGAAAAAGTCTTGATTTTATCTTCCATACGTGCTTCACTGCATTGATACATACCGAGATCACCTCTATCTAGAATTGTTCAACTTATTTTTCCATTTCAGGGGGGCGTCTGCAATTTTTCAGCACATTCAGCACGTCCTGTTCCTTCACCCGGAAAGCCGCCGTTTGGTTTGCGCTCTTCGTTTCGAAGATCAGCGCGAATCCTTCGTCCCAGTCGGAGATGGTGACCAACTGTATGGGAAGGGTAAATCCCAGCTTTTTTCTCAGCAACTCTTTCCCACGCACAAAGCCGTTTAAAACCCCGTCCCAGGAAACGGAAAAATCCAGTTTCTTGACCGTTTGGGATTGCAGCTGAATTTCCAGAGGGACTTCCGTGTATCCTCCATAAATGTTGCGCAACGGCTCCGGGACAAGCCTTACCGTATCTGCGGTAACATACTCCAACAGGGGTGCATCTTGCATCGTTTCATAGTGTTTAGGCGCCACGTTTCATCACCTCTGGTCTTATTCCATCTGGCTGTCAAATTCTGTCAAAACCTGGTCGAGCTTAGCCATTTCCTCCCGCACCTGGTCTTCTGTGATAATCAGAGGGGGAGAAACCAGGATCATATTTTCGTGGGAATAGGTCATAAATCCCTTGGCTTTCAGCTTCCCGATCAGTTTTCCCATGATCCCCTCAGGATCCTGCCCATAGGGCACAATAGGTTCACGGGTCTCCTTGGACTTGACCAATTCAATGGCGGAGAAAAGGCCGATATACCGAACGTCTCCCACGCACTTGTGATCCAGCTTCATCTGCTCCAGGATCTCTCCAAGCACTTTTCCGGAACGGTTGACATTATCCAGAATTTTCGCTTCCTGGTAATAGTTCAGGCAGGCAACACCTGCCGCGCAGGCAAGGGGATGCCCGCTGTAGGTCAATCCGCAGGAAAGCAGATGGTCGTCAAAATAGGCGGCAATCTCCTTGGAAACGGCAACGCCGCCCAGCTGCACATACCCGCAGGTGACCCCTTTGGCAAAGGTGACAATATCCGGTTTGACATTGTAATGCTCAAAGGCGAACATCTTGCCCGTTCTGCCGAATCCCGCCATGACTTCGTCGCAAATCATCATGATGCCAAACTCATCGCAGATTTTCCGGACGCCTTCCAGATACCCCTTGGGCGGGATAATCACCCCATTGGAACCTGTAATGGTTTCCATCACAATGGCCGCTACGTTACCGGCTCCCTCATAAATCACCTGTTCCCGCAGTTTGGCCACATAATAGGCGGAAGCCGCTTCTTCGGATTCAAATCGAATGGGTTCCCGGTAAATGTACGGGTCAAAGAACTTTACAAATCCGGGAATCCCCGGTTCCAACGGGTACCGCCGGGGCTCGCCGGTCAGGTTTCCCGCTCCGAAAGTGGAGCCGTGATAGCTGCGGTAACGGGAGAACACCTTCTGCCTGCCCGTGTACATTCTCGCCATTTTCACTGCGTTTTCATTGGCGTCCGCACCGCCATTGGTAAAGAAGACCTTACCCATGTTGTCCGGCATCAGCTCGATAATCATCTTGGCAAGCTGGCCCCTGGGTTCGCTTCCATACGCCGGGGAAAGATAGCAGTATTTCTCCGCCTGCTCCTTGATCGCCTCGACGATAGCGCGGTTGCCGTGGCCGAGATTTAAATTGACCAGCTGGGAAGACATGTCGGTGTAACGGTTCCCGTCAAAATCGTACATGTAGATGCCTTCCGCCTTTTCGATCGGGAGCGGATTCAACCCCTTTTGCTTGCTCCACGACTGCAAGCAATAGGTTGTTTGATTGTATTTGATTTCATCTGCCTTCATAGCAATTTCCCCTTTTCATTTAGTTTTAGTATGCGGAACGCCAGTGCCAATTCCGCCTTTTCCGTCTCGCTGAACGTCAACGAAAACAGCTTCTTGGCGCGTCCTATCTGATAATTTATGGTGTTGCGGTGAACGCCAAACTGCTGCGCGATATTGGCAATGCTGCCGTCGTTTTCCGTATAGCACCGCAGAATCTCGCACAGGTTGGTGCCGTTTTCCTCGTCATATCTCTTGATCGCGCCCACGGAGTGCTCCACATAGTCCCGCAACAGGGAGCTGTCCGCCGCGCAGATCAATTTATCCAGGCCGATATCCTTGTATTCCGTGAGCTGTTTTTCTTCCGTCTCCCCGTGAAGAAGCGCGGCGGTAGCCTGCTGAAACAGCTCCGGCACACAAAGCAACCCGGCTTTTTCATTGGAAACACCGATATAAAAATCGATATCAAAAGTGGAGCAACTTTTTTCCAGCCGTTTTAACGACGCCTGGAACCCTTCTTCATCCCACTGCTGCTGAATCAATATGAGCATACCCTGATCCACGTACAAGGCGGTGGGAGAAACATCTCTGCGGAAAATCCGCCACAGCTTTTCACTGTTATTGCGCATCAGCCGCTCAGTTGTGTTGCTGCTGTGCCTGAAAAAACGCATGGCGGCGATTCGCATCTTTCGGTCATCGGTGAATCCCGACTTGCTAAAGACCTCATTGTATTCGGAAATGTACCGTTTTTCCCGGATCACACTGCGAAAAGCATCTGCCAGAGACACCTCGTTTTTCTCATTTTCAATAATCCTGGAACAGAAATCGTAGGTGATATCGATGATATGGACTTTCCAGGGAAGGGTGAAAATGGGAAAATCATTTTGATCGCAATACTCCAGCACAAACGGGGGAATGTAGGAAATATACGGTCCAATATTGATTACCACACCGGAAGCGTCCCGCTCTTTTAAGTTCCGGACAAAAGAGGTCAGACGATCTTCTCCGCTGATATGGCCGATACCGGTGGTGAAAACCAGCTCGTTGCCGTGTAAAAAGTCCGGCACTTCCCTGTCTTCCACCATGTGGACCCAGCGGACGGTATTTTGTATGCCGCCCCGGCCAGCCATCAGTTCCATCTGGTATTTGGCTTCACAGCCTTCACACAATTTTTCCAATGTGATAGCCAATCCCACTCACCTCCGCTTTTAACCTCATTTCACCTTGGAGACCCTTTGGGAAGACGAAATCGCCCCCATGGGACAGACCAACTGGCAAAGCTGGCAGCCCACGCATTTTCCTGGCCGCAGGACTGGTTTCTCTCCGTACAAAGTGACGGCTGAATGCCCCGCATCCTCACAGGAAATCACGCATCTCCCACAGCCGATACACTCTGTCCGGTCAAACCTGGGGTACACAATGGTGTTGCGGTTCAAGTCTTCCGGGGAAACAAATTCGTCCAGCGCCGCTCCCACCAGCTCGGAAACCGAGGTAATCCCCTGCTGCTCCATATAGCGTTTTAGTCCGTCTATCAGGTCGTCAATGATCCGGTAGCCGTATTGCATCACGGCGGTGGTCACTTGAATATTGGCACAGCCAAGGCTGATAAAATCCAACGCGTCCGACCAGGTCTCGATCCCCCCCATTCCACTGATGGGGATTCCCCTCAGCTTCCCGCACTGGGCCAGATCTGCCACAAAACGCAGCGCAATAGGCTTTACGGCTTTTCCCGAATAGCCCGATACGGCGTTTTTGCCCTGGACGTCCATGGCAGGTGTCCGGCTGTCAGCCCCAACTGATACAATACTTTTTATGGTATTGATCGCCGTCAAGCCGTCTGCGCCTGCTTCCACCGCCGCCAGAGCGGGAAGTTCCATGTTGCCGATATTGGGCGTCATTTTGGCGAGTACGGGAAGATGTGTGGCATCTCTTACCGCCTTGGTGTATCGCGCCACCATTTCAGGGTTCTGGCCCACATCGGATCCCAAGCCGTCCCCACTCATGTGAGGGCAACTGAAATTGCACTCGATGATGTCCACGCCCGCATCGGTCACCAGTTGGGAAAGTTTACTCCATTCTTCCTCGTTCTGGCCCATGATGGACGCCACCACGATTTTAGTGGGGAAATCCTGCTTTAAGCGGCGAAGGTTCTGGAGATTTTCTTTCAAATCCAAATCGGAGATCTGCTCCAGGTTTTTGAAACCGATGAAAGGCGTCCCCTCTTTTCTCAACGCGTCAAACCGGGGTGAAACTTCTTCCGGCTTGATAAATCCGATGGTCTTGTAGACCGCGCCAGCCCAGCCCATGGAAAAGGCTCTCGCTACCATGTCGTAGTTCCCCGCCACAATGGAAGAGGAGAGGAAAAAGGGATTTTCACAGGTCAGGCCCAAAAATTCCGTCTCCAGCGAAACCTCTGGACAGGTGCCTGGTTCCGGCAGCATACTGCTGATTTCCCGGATCCGAACCGGCTTGTCATAATGGATACAAGCGGACTCGCATTCCCCGGAACATCCAGCGCATACAGACGGTTCAAGAAAGGCCCCGGCCCCCTGTTCGTTTCCAAACCGCACCGCCCGGACCATTCTTCCCGGGTCAAAGCCTTTGGGACAGGCCTGTGTGCATTTCGGGTTCTCGCACAACAGGCAGCGCGCGGACTCTTCATATAATTTGATCATAGGCTTCCATCTCCTGGATCGGTAAAAGGCAACTTATTTCAAGAAGCGTTTTACGAATTTTCCCCAACCTTTTTCTCCAAGGAATTCCCCTCTGTCGTACACCAACTTTCCTTTGGAGAAGGTCTTTTCAGGGTAACCGTGTACCGTGATTCCTTCCCAAATGGTATGGTCGCAATCGGAATGCATCTTGTCGTTCGTAATGGTAAATTCCTTTTCCGGGTCGTAAATCACAATGTCAGCGTCCTTCCCTACGGTGATGCTGCCCTTATCCTTCAACCCGAAAATTTTTGCCGGATTGGCGGAACAAAGTTCCACCGCCTTTTCAAAGGTGATTTTCCCGGTATTCGCCGCGGAAAGCATATAGGGATACATATTTTCGATCCCCGCGCAGCCGTTTGGGATCTTGGTGAAATCATCTTTTCCCCAGTCTTTTTCAAACTGGTTGAAAGGACAATGGTCCGTGGCGATGGTCGAAATGTCTCCCCGGTTAATCGCTTCCCACAGTGCCTGTCTGGACGCCTCTCCCTTCATGGGCGGGGAACAGACAAAGTTGCGGCCGTCTTCCCGTTTGTACACCTCGTTTGTGAACTCCAAATACTGCGGACAAGTCTCCGCATAGATGGAATATCCAGCGTCCCGCGCTTCCGTAACCGCTTTGACGCCTTCTTTGTTCGCCAGATGGACGATATAAAGGGGCGCGTTCAGGGATTTTGCCCATTCAATAGCCCGTTTGTCGGCTTCCGCTTCCACGAATTCCGGCCGGGACAAATAATGGTGCCAGGCATCGGTTTTTCCCTCGGCCAAAAACTGCTTGGTGAACATATTGATCATTTCGTTGTTCTCCGCATGGACCGAGATCAAAGCGCCACATTCCTTGGCCTTTCGAAGTACCTGGTAAAACACGCCGTCCGTCACGCCGAAATCGTACACCATGAACACCTTAAACGAAGGAACCCCGTTCTCCACCGCCTCATCGATGGAGTCGATCAGCCCGTTGGACACATCTTTGATGGCCACATGGAATGCGTAGTCCACCACCGCGTTATCCTTACACAGCGCGTCCCGCCGTCTGACAGCGTCCATCATGGTTTCTCCGAAATCCTGCAAAACAAAGTCAAAAACCGTAGTGGTTCCGCCGCAGGCAGCCGCCCGTGTTCCCGCAAAATAATCGTCTGAGGAAACCGTGCCCCCGAATGGCATCGCCAAATGGGTGTGGGCGTCAATGGCTCCGGGCAAAACATATTTCCCCGTGGCATCCACCACTTCCACGCCTTCGCCGTCAATGGTCTGGGCGATTTGGGTGATTTTACCGTTGGCTACCGCCACATCGGCCTGAAACATTTCGGAATCCGTCACAACCGTACCGTTTTTTATAAGCAAATCCATTACAAAACACACCGTCCTTTTCGGATATCCATTTGACCGGTGAACCCTTCACCGGTCAGCAAATGGATATCAAAGTTGAAAGTATCTGTTCGAACTGTTACTTCTTATAGACAAGGACCAAGCCTGAACGCTGGAAGATCTGAGCCACGTCTACCAAATCCATGCCGCTGGCGTTGGCGGAAATCAGGTTTGCCACCCAGGTGACACCGAAATCTACCGTCCCGTTATTCACGGCTGTGGTCTCACCGATGTCGCCACCGCCGGGGATAATGGTCACATTCAGGCCAACTTCATCGTAATACCCTTTGGCTTCCGCCACATAGTACCCCATGAACTGTGCCTGAGGGAGCCACTTCAACTGAATGCTGACGTCGGTCTTTTCCGGGGTGCCCAGTTCGCCGGTCAAGAAGGAGCTATCCCGAATGTCGTCCAAAGTCATGGACTGGAGCTTTTCGGCTGCGGCAGAGTCGCTGAGCTGAATGTACTTTTTCGCCAGGTCCAGAGTCTGCTGCATGGCTTCGTCATCGATATTTCCGTAATCGGTCACCGTGTTGCCCTTGGTATCGGTTTCGCACAGCTTCTTCACCTCAGAGGCCATGTACGCCTGATGGTCGCTGGAAACAGAAGAACCTGCTTCATACACAATCTCCGCAGCTTCGTCCGGATTTTCGCAGGCATACGCCCAACCCTTCAAGGAAGCGGACACGAACGCCCGAACCGTATTGGGATTTTCTGCTGCAAAGGTTTTGGTGCAGAAAATCATATCTTCCAGCATGGCTACGCCTTCATCGTTCATGTCGATGGTCCCCACCGAATCTCCATAACCGTAAGCGCCCTCGTAGTCATTCTTCACCAGGCCCAGCTCGTTGTAGGTCATGGCGGAAGCCAGGGTGATGGTATCCTGGTCAAACTGATCCATGGTGAAGTCCATGCTCACATAATCGGTAGGCTGGCCATACTTGGTCAGGAGCGCCTGGACCTCATATTCGTTGCCCAGTCCCCAGTTGCCTACCTTTCCCTCCTGGGCAGCGGAAATAATCCGTTCCTCGTCGGTCATTTCCCCCGTTTCCGCGGAGCTGCTTTCCAGGCCACTGCTCCCAGTGGAGCTGCTTTCCAGGCTGCTGCTCCCAGTGGAGCTGCTCTCAACACTGCTGCTCCCCACAGAACTGCTGCCGGCGGAACTGCTCCCGCTGGAACCGCTCTGCTCAGAGCCGCACCCTGCAACGGAAACCAGCATTGCCGCTACCAAAATTGCTGCCAGGAATTTCTTTGTCTTTTTCATGTCTCTTACCTCTTTTCTGTAGAATGATATAAAATCGCAAATCAGCTGTTGCGTTTTCGCGTGATGATCTTTTCCGACGCCATCAAAATGGCAAACAATCCGATGCCTATGATACAGGCAGTGACGATATAAGCCCACGCGGTGGAATACTGAGCTTGCAGGATACACTCCCGGATTCTTCGGCCTACCCCTGTAATCTTTTCCGCGAAATATTCACTGACCAAAGCCGCTATCACGCAAGCTGGCACACTGACTTTCAGCGAAATGAATATGTACGGCAGGCTATTGGGCGCCCTCAACTTCAAAAGAACCGTCTTCTTATCCGCGGCGTAAGATTTCATCAAATCCAACGCGAACGGGGGAAGCTCCGTCAACCCTCTGTAAGCGTTCAGCGTCATGGACGCCACACTGACCAGCGTAACGATGACCAGCTTCATCACATAGCTTCTCACGTCTACATTCGGGCTGATGTCCCTGGTCCACTGCAGCACAACCGCTGCCAGGGCAACTGTGGGTATGGCGCTGATTGCCGCAATGATCGTCAATCCTGTGGCGCCAAATCTGGGAGAGTTGGTGGCAAACACCGCCAGCAGATATCCCAGGACCGACCCCAAAACCAGCCCTGGAAGAATGACGCTGAGCGTGGCCCAGCTGTCTTCCGCAATCGCCGGCAGGTTATCCGCCAGAACCGATACAATCCGTGTGGGCAGGGGTAAAATCAATGTGGTTGTATGGAGCAGCTTGTGCAAAACCTCGCCTTGCCATAAAGCAATCAGCAGGACGCCAAACAGCAACGGATACACCACTGAAGTAACGGAAGAGAACCGGGACCCAGTCTTTTTCATATTCCATCACCCCTTTTCTTTTTGGTTGTAGGGGCAGACCTTTTTCTCCACAGCGTTGATCACTACAAAGGAAAGGATTCCAATAATCGCGCTGAGCAGCACGATCTGCCAAAACACATATCTTGTCATCGCCCCTTTCAGGGATTGGGACAACAGGCAACCAAGTCCAACACCGCCTTGCAACGTATCCACCAAGATGGAGGCCGTCACCGCCATGGGGGCGGCAATTTTCATTCCGGTGAAAAAGGAAGGCAGACAGGCGGGAATCATGGTTTTCGTATAGATTTGAAATTTGTTGGCGGCGTAGGAGTACATCAGCTCGTGCTTTTCCTTTTGGACTCCCTTGAACCCAGCCAATGTATTAGTAGCCACCGGATAAAAGGTGAGGATTGCGGCGATCACGATCCGACTGACTCCAATATCTCCGGTGAGCGCCAGAACAATGGGCGCGATTCCCAAAACAGGGATCATCTGAATCAGCATCAAATACGGGAAAGCGATTTTTTCTACCACACCGCTGAGATGCATCAGCAATGCCAGTACAAACCCCAACAGCGTCCCGATCAGAAACCCGATGCCCGCTCTTGAAAGGGTAGCGCCTGCATTGACCAGAACCATTTGCAGCGCCGTTTGCGTTCCGTTGATGGTTTTTGTGCTCAGGATCGATTCCAGGATACCGCTGAGATGGGGCAGGACGTTGACTGGCGATGGCTTTGTGAACTGCACCACAAAGGCGAAGATCTCCCAAACGGCGATGAGAATCACTGTCCAGAGCACGGCCATGAAATAGTTTGTATGGACCACTCTTTTCAGTAGTTTCACAATGAATCACCCACTTTCATTTTCAAATCCCCTCAAAGCTGGACCGTATTTTCGCCACATATTCCGTGAATTCCGGGGTATTTTTCATCTCCATGGTTCTGGGCCTGGGCAAATCGATATCAATCAGTGCGGAAATTCGTCCCGGATGGGGGGACAGCACGCAGACCCTGTCGGAAAGGAACACCGATTCCTGAATATTGTGGGTCACAAAAACGATGGTCTTATTGGTTCTCCGCCAAATACGCAGCAGGTCTTCATGAAGCTTTTCACGGGTAAACTCATCCAGCGCGGAAAAGGGTTCATCCATCAACAGGATCTCCGGTTGAATGGCAAGGGCTCTGGCGATGCCCACCCGCTGCTGCATACCGCCGGACAACTGCCGGGGATAATGCTTGGCGAACTCTTGAAGCCCTACCAGCTCCAGCATTTTTTCGGCACGCTCTTCACAGTCCTTTTTGGGCAGGTGCATAATTTCCAGCGGGAGCATAACGTTCTTCTTTACGGTTCGCCAATCGTAGAGCACCGCTCCCTGAAATACGATGCCGTACTTCCGTTTCAGCCGTGCGTTCCGCGGCGTCTCCCCACCTACCGAAATCTCCCCGGACGTGGGGGTGAGCAAATCGGCGATGATCCGAAGCAGGGTGGTTTTGCCACAGCCAGAGGGGCCAAGCAATGATACAAATTCGCCTTTGTGAATGTTCATCGTTACATTTGTCAGTGCCGTAACATCGGTATTGGTGCTTGACTGATAGGTCATGCCAATATTTTTGAGCATGATCTCAATATCGGCTTCCATCGTTGCCATAGCAAACATCCCCTTCCTGTGAAAACAAAAAAACAACCGCAGTCAATGACCTTTTCAACAGGCTCCATTGACTGCGGTTTTTTCTTTCTGTGGCTATTATATTCGCGTTTGTGATTTGTGTCAAACAAGGAAGTTCTAATTTGTGCGTTTTGACAATCGCCATTCTTGTATGTTCATGCTTTATAAGGAATGTGACAAGGAATTGTCAAGTTTAAAAACAAGATAATTTCATCTGCACAAACGCTCCCCCAAAAATTTTGTGCTACAGCACAACCGGAACAGGCGCCGATAAAACCAAACGAGCAAGAACCACAGGGGATCTTGCGAACTTTCGATCCCCTATGCTTCTTGCCCGTTCAAATAAACTGGGAATAGTGCAAATCTTCTTCCGCCTGCCCGTTGTGAAGGATGCTTTCATATCCCCTTCTGCACCCTTAAAGCAACTCCGACAGCCGTTTGCTGTAGAAAAAGTCCCGAACCATCTGGTCATACTCTTTCCAAAGAGGCAACGTTTTACAGGTTGCGGCTCGCCCACACGGTGGAGCGTCTTTCGTCAGGCAGCTGACGGTGGCCAGAGAACCTTCCATCCATTCCAGAATTTCCCCCACAGTGTATTCCTCTGGTTCACGGCACAGCACATATCCCCCGCCGTGTCCCCCTTGACCGTGGATCATTTTTCCCCGAACTAGCTCTTTCACAATAATTTCCAGATACTTCTTGGAGATCTCCTGCCGGGCAGCGATCTCTTTTAAGGGAATATTGCCCTCTCCCCTATGCTCCGCCAGATCAATCATCACCCGCAGCGCGTAACGTCCTTTTGTGGAAACCATCTCATTCACCTCTTTTGACCTATTGTACCACAGGGTGAATCGGTAAATCAATGGGAAAGAAATTCAAAACCTCTTTAAAACCTATTGACATAGTAGGTCAATATTGATACAATGCTCCTTGTACAAAAAACGAGGAGAAAATGGAGACAAAGACGATGAACAGAAACAGCCTTTTTCAAGCGGATAGCCTTCTGCGCAACCGAATGCACTGCTCCCGGACAACCAATATGGCCGGGATGCAGCGGTAATGATTACGCGCGCTCGTCTCAACAATGCGGGGGAGCATTTCTCCATAAGGCAGGCCATTTGTCCGGGAGCTTAGAAGAAGCTTCCGGTTTTTTGTTTTTAACCGTTGGCTTCCTTACAGCTAAAACGATCTATCATTTCAATCAAAGGAGAATATCACCATGAGCAACTACCGATTTGAAACACTTCAACTTCACGTAGGACAGGAGCAGGCCGACCCCGCAACCGACGCCCGTGCGGTGCCCATTTACCAAACCACTTCCTATGTATTTCACGATTCCGCCCATGCAGCCGCCCGCTTTAACCTGACCGATAGCGGCAACATCTATGGCCGCCTGACCAACTCCACCCAGGAAGTTCTGGAAAAGAGGATCGCCGCCTTGGAAGGAGGCGTGGCAGCTTTAGCCGTTGCCTCTGGCGCAGCAGCCATCACCTATACCTTGGAAGCCCTGGCCCAGCAGGGGGACCACATTGTGGCCCAGAAGACCATCTATGGTGGCAGCTACAACTTACTGGCCCATACTCTGCCCCAGTACGGAGTGACCGCCACTTTTGTGGATGCCCACAACCTGGAAGAAGTGGAATCCGCCATTCAGCCCAACACCAAGGCGGTTTATTTGGAAACCCTTGGCAATCCCAACAGCGATATTCCGGATATTGAAGCCATTGCTGCCATCGCACACAAGCACGGCCTGCCCCTGGTGATTGACAACACCTTTGGCACCCCCTATTTTATCCGCCCCATTGAATACGGCGCGGACATTGTAGTCCACTCTGCTACCAAGTTTATGGGTGGGCATGGAACGTCCCTGGGCGGCGTCATTGTGGACTCCGGAAAGTTCGACTGGAAGGCAAGCGACAAGTATGCCCCCATCGCCCAGCCCAATCCCAGTTACCACGGAGTTTCCTTCGTAGATGCCGCAGGCCCTGCCGCTTTCGTCACCTATGTACGGGCTGTTTTACTGCGGGACACCGGCGCCGCTATCTCTCCGTTTAATGCGTTCATGCTTTTGGAGGGTGTGGAAACCCTGTCCCTGCGGCTGGAACGCCATGCAGAAAACACAAAAAAGGTGGTGGAGTTTTTGGCTGCCCATCCACAGGTGGCCAAAGTCAACCACCCCAGCCTGCCGGATCACCCTGACCATGAGCTTTACAAGAAGTATTTTCCCAAGGGCGGCGGCTCCATCTTCACCTTTGAGATTCAGGGCGGTCAGGAAGCTGCCTGGAAATTTATTGACCACCTGAAAATCTTCTCTCTTCTTGCCAATGTGGCGGATGTGAAGTCCTTGGTCATTCACCCGGCCACCACTACCCACAGCCAGCTGAATGAGGCGGAATTGGCCGATCAGGGCATCACTCCCGGCACCATCCGGTTGTCCATTGGGACAGAACATATTGACGATATTCTTGAGGATCTGGAAAATGGGTTTGCGGCTGTGAAGCAGTGAGAAACAGGCCATAGCAAACATTTGAAACGCCTACCGCACGTGTCTGAATTTTTCGTAAAAGGTTTTTGGACTCTGTGTTACATGAAAACCGTGAAAATGATAGAGCGGGCACCACATATCCCCCCTATTTTTCCCCATGCAACACCGTTACAGGACATAGCTGGCCCCAAATTTCATACAACCGGAACTGTTGTTTGAAAATGCGTCTTTCGGAAAGGTGCAAGATGACTGTTAAATGGGATCTTATTTTTTAGAAATACTGCACATAGCTCGCTTTGGCGCCTTTGAATTTGCAAGATATTTACGCAGAAATTGCATTTTTTGTCTTGACATTTCCGGATAAGCCTTTATAATTCAACTGGTACTACCAGTTGAAAGAAGGAACGCTTGTGAAGTATGTCAAACAGTTCAGTATCATTATCCTCATCACTTTTTTGGGAGAACTACTCCATATCCTTATTCCGCTGCCGATTCCGGCCAGCGTGTATGGTCTGGTGCTGATGTTGATTGCACTGCAATCCGGTCTTGTGAAAGTTGAACACGTAAAAGAAACTGCTGTTTTCCTGATTGAAATTATGCCGGTCATGTTTATTCCGGCCGGAGCAGGACTTTTAGAATCCTGGGGCGTACTACAGCCCATTTGGCTGCCGGTAATCATCATTACCGTGGTGACGACAGTGATTGTCATGGCCGTTACCGGACGGGTTACACAGGCCATTATCCGGCTGGAGAAAAAGAAAAAAGAAGGAAAGCAGGCGTAAAAGGTGTTTACAAATTCTCTGTTTTTTGGCGCGGCAATCAGCCTACTGGCCTATGAAGTGGGACTTTTACTGCGAAAAAAGTTTAAAAAGGCAATTTTTAATCCCCTGTTGATTGGCATTGTATGCGTCATTGGGGTGTTGGCCATTTTCCATATCAAATATGACAGCTATAACGTGGGCGGGCAATATATCAGCTATCTGTTAACGCCTGCCACAGTTTGTCTGGCTGTTCCCCTTTATGAGCAGCTGACCTTGCTAAAAAAGAACCTGGTGGCCGTTGCGGCCGGCATTATCTCCGGCGTCCTGGCCAGTCTGGTCAGTGTGTTGCTGTTGTGCAAGCTGTTTCAGCTTTCCCATGAAGAATATGTGACGCTGCTGCCCAAATCCATCACTACGGCCATCGGTATGGGCGTATCAGAAGAACTGGGCGGAATTGTGACCATTACAGTAGCGGTGATTATTATTACCGGCGTGCTGGGCAGCGTTATCGGTGAAATTGTTTGCAAACTGTTCCGGATTCAAGAACCCATTGCCAAGGGTTTGGCACTAGGTACCGCAGCACACGCTGTGGGAACATCAAAAGCTATGGAGATGGGCCCTGTTGAAGGTGCAATGAGCAGTCTTGCCATTGCAGTTGCCGGTCTTTTGACCGTAATTGGCGCCTCTGTATTTGCGCAATTTATGTGATAGAAATGAGGAATCGCATGATGGAGAACTTTATTATTACCATTGGCAGACAGGCTGGCAGCGGTGGACGGGAAATCGGCATGCGTTTGGCCCAGCGGCTTGGCATTCCCTACTATGGACGGCAAGAACTGATGCAGATTGCAAAAGGAACGCCGGATTATGAAGAGGTTCAGTCCTTTTACGAAGAACAGCCCGTGAACAGCTTGCTCTATGCCCTTGCGACCATCAACTCCGAAGACGATATGGGGCGCATTCCTTTCCGGCGGATCCAGCAGCTGTGCAGCAAAACTTCTTGTGTATTGATTGGCCGCTGCGGCGGATATATCTTCCGGGGACAAGAGCGGGCTGTCAGTATTTTTCTCCACGCATCTGAGGACATTCGCGCCCAGCGGACTATGCAAGACTATGGCCTGCCGCTGAAAAAAGCAATGGAGTTAAACCAGCAAACCGACAGCGACCGTGCGGCATTTCACAGATATTACACCAAAGAGGAATGGGGTGCATCGGCCCACTATGACCTCTGCCTGGACAGCGGGATCTTAGGGGTGGACGGCACCGTAGAGGTCATTTTGGCCTACCTGAAGATCCGGGGCATTGTCCAATAATCATGGCAGGTGAGATTGTGGGCACGGAATATCCCAAGGAAAAAGCATACGTCACAGTGATTGCGTACATCAAGCAGCTGGTGCAGGACGGACAACTGGCATTTGGCGGCAAACTGCCCTCGGAACGAGAAATGATGGCAACCCTGGGATTGAGCCGCAACTCCATCCGAGAGGCGCTGCGAACGTTGGAAAACATGGGCTTACTCTCCTGTGTCCACGGCAAGGGCAACTACCTGGTCAACCACATCGGCGAGAGTTTCAGCAGTGTTTTTTCCATGCTGCTGTTTTTAAAACAGAGCGACTTCGACGAGGTTCAGCAGTTGCGCCGGGGATTGGAAATTCAATCCTTGCTCTTGGCGATTCAAACCGCCGATTGCACCACGGCCGATGCCCAGGCCCAATGGCGTAAGACCCTGGAACCGCTGGGCAAGCTGGTGGAAACCATGCGCCAAGCAACTGGTCATGAGCGGGTCACTTTGGATTCCGCTTTTCACGAAGCCTTGATCCAGTGCAGCGCAAACCGTCTGTTCGACGTCCTGCAAAAAGCAGTTTCCAGTCTCTGCGAGGCCGCCATTGAAAATGTTTTGACCACTGCCACCGACGCTCAGTGGCAGGCCTTGGTGGACTGCCACGAAACCATCTACCAATCCCTGCTCAGCCGGGATATCCAGGCTGGCATCGCTGCCATCGACCAGCACTATGCTTAACCTTTTCCAAAGCGCATTTTCCACAGAGTCCTCTCCCCCGCTGCGGAAATCCAGGATACCTGTATCTTGGATTTTGTTTGATTGGTTTCCCTGTTGCGCCTCGTGAAAGCCTTATGGATTGCCGTAAAATTGTTGTAGCGATCTGTGTTCTCATAGAAATAATCCCTGGGGAATTACCGGTCACTACAGCAGAAACTTTCCAGATAGCTTTGGATTCGAGGAACTTTCCCACAATGACCAGCCGCTTTTTCAGCATACTAGCCCCCAGGAGCCAACTACAGCGGAGAACATACTGCTGGAATTACTGAATTGCATAAAAATGTTTGTTGTGATTTCACTTTCAGATTAAGGAGAAAATCCAATGACACTTTTACAGCTTAAATATGTTGTCACCATTGCGGAAACAGGAACCATGAGCGCAGCGGCACGGCAGCTTTATATTGCCCAGCCCAGCTTGACTTCCGCAGTCAAAGAACTGGAAAACGAGTTGGGTATTACCATCTTTAAGCGCACAAATAAGGGGGTTTTGTTGTCCGCAGAAGGTCAGGAGTTTCTAGGCTATGCCCGGCAGGTCATGGAACAGACAAACTTGATCGAGGAACGCTATCTGGGAACGGGACAAGTCAAGCACCAATTCTGCGTATCCACACAGCATTACTCCTTTGCGGTGGAAGCCTTTGTGGAGCTGTTGAAGCAATACGGGGGTGAAGAATACGATTTTCGTATTCGTGAGACACAGACCTACGAACTGATTGACGATGTGGCAAAGCTGCGCAGCGAGGTTGGAGTGCTTTATCTAAACCAGTTCAATGAGACCATTCTGCGCAAGGTACTGCAGGAAAATAATCTAAAATTTCACCGACTGTTTTTGGCCAAACCCCATATCTTTGTGGGTACAGGCAATCCCTTGGCAAAAAAATCCTGCGTCACTTTAGAGGATCTTGCTCCCTATCCACGTCTTTCCTACGAACAGGGAGAGCACAACTCCTTCTACTATTCGGAGGAAATCCTCAGCACCTTAGAAAGCAAAAAAGACATCATGGTCTCAGACCGTGCTACACTGTTCAACTTGCTGATTGGGCTGAATGGATACACCATTTGCAGCGGAGTGATCAATGAAGAATTGAACGGGAAAAATATTGTGGCAATTCCCCTTGAGGTGGACGATTATATGGAAATCGGCTACATTACCCACAGCAAAGTGGGTACGGGCCGATTTGGCAATCTTTACATCGAGATTCTGAAAAAATATGCCTCGGCATAAACGGACTCACCCACAGAACAGACAGTTTGCTATAGATTCAACCTATGGCAAACTGCCTGTTTTCTGTATTTTACAAAGAAGTAATCTCTCTGTATACTGAACAAAGAAAAATATATAAGTGGTGAATCCATAACTGCAAGGAGAATGTTACAATGAGCAATTTACAAACACCCTTCCGCTATGATTATGTAGGAAGCTTTCTGCGCCCCGCCGAACTAAAAAAGGCTCGGGCGGACTATGAAGCCGGGAAGCTCTCTTCGGAACAGCTCAAAGCTGTAGAGGATAAGTGCATCACCCAGCTTGTGAAAAAGCAAAAAGAAACTGGCTATCATGTCATTACAGACGGCGAATTCCGCCGGGCTACCTGGCACCTGGATTTTATGTGGGCATTTCAAGGAATTGGCCACAAGAAAACCGAGAGGGGGCTTCCCTTCCATGGTGAGGACGCCAAAATCGACGACACTTACCTTACCGGCAAGCTGTCCGTAAGCGACCATCCTTTTGTGGAGCATTTTAAGTTTGTGAAAGACTTGGAAGACGAGAATACGATAGCCAAGCAGACGATTCCCGCTCCCGCCCAATTTCTGGAACAGTTGGTTATGCCTATGAATCTGGAGTCCACCCGGAAAATCTATCCCAACAACGAAGACCTTATCGCCGATATCGTGGCTGGATACAAAAAGGTCATTGGGGATCTGTATGAAGCGGGCTGCCGGAACATTCAATTTGACGACTGCACCTGGGGGTGCTTTGTAGACCCGAAAGTCCACCTGTTCTTTGGGGCAGATGATGCACAGCTGGAAGTCCTTCAAAACCAATTTTTGACTATCAACAATCTGGCCATCAAAGGCAAACCGGAAGATTTGGTGATCAACACCCATATTTGCCGCGGAAACTTCCATTCCACATGGGCTTGCTCCGGGGGCTATGACAAGATTGCGTCCCTGGTCTTTGGACAAGAGAATGTGAACGCCTATTACTTGGAGTTTGACGACCAGCGCTCCGGAAGCTTTGAGTCTCTCAAAGAAGTGACTGGGGACAAAAAAGTTGTCCTGGGATTGATTACCACAAAATCTCCCACACTAGAGGATAAGGAGACAGTGATCGCCCGTATCCATGAGGCGGCCCAGTACATTCCTCTGGACCGTCTGTATCTCAGCCCACAATGCGGCTTCGCGTCTTGTGAAATCGGGAATAAGCTTACTGAGGAAGAGCAATGGGCAAAATTGGCTCTGGTCAAAGAGATCGCCCAAGAAGTCTGGGGCTAAAACTTAAAACTTTCCTAAACAAAACAGCGGCTTCTGGTGAAATGGATTCATTGGAAGCCGCTGTTTTTTAAGGTATACCCCTATATTGAAGATAGTCTCACCTACTCAGATTTACACCACGCGAATTATTCCCGCGCAATGTCCTGCAACTGTTCCTGAATCTCTGCGTGCTCCTCAATCTCTTCCTTGATAAACATCAAAAAGAATCCCACAAACAAAAGCACACAGGAAAACCAAATGGTTTTCGCTCCAAACACAGACACAAAATGCCCGCCAACCCCCGCGCCAAATCCGAACAGAAAAATAATCTTCCAATAACACAGGGATTTTTTCAGCATTTCCTTGTCGCGGGTCCGTATGTATGTAAAAAGCGCCTCCATACCGCTGCGCATATTCCCGATACACATGGTGCTGGAAAAGGCGTACCCCGTCATTTTACGGAAGGTCTGGACCTGCATGGCACAAGAGAAAGATACGATTGCATTTGCCAACATGGTAAGCTCTTCCGGCAGGAATCCCACCACAAACAGCAATAGGATTTCACTCAACAGGACAATTTGACGCCAATGGATCGCTTGCCAATTCCGAAAGGATTGCCGGATCCATTCGGCAACCGCCACACCCAACGCAAAAGAAAGCAATGGGACCAAGTAGTGGAGCGCTGTTGCCCAGTTCTGTTCGTAGATATTTTGACCCAACAGCACAATATTTCCCGTTTGTGCATTGGCAAACACCTTGCCTCGATAAACATAGGTATATGCGTCCTGCAAGCCGCCGGACAACGACAGAAAAACAGCGGTCAGAAAGGACTCGGACATTTGTCCATGGGAGTGGTATTTTTTTCTATGGGTTTTATGCTCCGATAACATCTTGTAATTCCCTCTTTTGTCTGGCATTGATCGTATCCAGGGATACGTCACACTGGCTTTTCTCTGTAGCAGGATCGGCTCCTGTTCCCCTTGTCATGTACCAGCGTCTTCTACGGATCTCTCTTTTCGATTATAGGTTCAGGCCTTCCGCTCCTGCGATTTGCTTCATATTCTCCCGACAGGCCAAAACCAAACCGTCTATCTTTTCCAAATGCTGAAGCATTTTATTCTCAAACTGATGAATAGGTAAAAGCACACCAAGTTCATCAAAAGATTTCCCATGAGTTGTTCCAGTTTCCTGTCCGTAATACACAACCGCGGAAAAGGCCACCTTCTGGATCTCCTGAAAGGTGGTCCAGACAACATCGTAGGCCTGCGCTTCCATCAAGTGCAGCTTTTTCGTATCTGGAAGAGCGTATAAAATGAGAATCCCCCGCTTTTTGTTTTCCTTTCTTTCCGTAATCTCCATCCCTTCGGTATAATACCGGGTGAGATCATAGCCATCTGCCAGGTACAATTTGGAATGCGGCGCGGCGGAATAGGATTGATAAACCTCAAGGAATTTTTTGTATTCGTGTTTGGAA
This sequence comes from Clostridiales bacterium, assembly GCA_019416395.1. GTDB lineage: Bacteria > Bacillota > Clostridia > Oscillospirales > Acutalibacteraceae > Acutalibacter. The sequence continues at coordinate 20,344 of DXXH01000007.1, read as the reverse complement.
ACAAGGTCCTTTTTCTTTTCCAAAAGCTGCCCCTCTTTATCGGTAAGAAGCACTGGGTTCTCCCCCGCTTTTCCGTGAAAGCGTTTGGGGATCAGATAGGATTCTTTCAGCAAGTCAAACATGCTGCGATTGCACAGTTCCAATAAAACAGCGCTTACGTCGCCATTTTTATATGCGGTAAAAAGCACCTCTGCCAAATGGTGAGGGTCAGAATCCACATACCGGTTTTCGTCTAGCAAATGGTTGTAAAATGTTTCACTGAGCCGCTCACACGCCCCTTCCGATGAAAGAATTCTGGAAAAAATATTCTCAACTTCCTCTTCCCGGGGAAGAACGAAAGATATAAGACCATCTCCTCGCATGAATTTTTTTATAAACGCTGTTTCCTAATGACGGCAAATGGGAAATCCAATAGGACCATGTACAACCAGCATCAAAAGCTGCAATTCCTTCCTCATAGGTCACAGGAGTCATAGAAAAGGGGGATTTCTTCCCGATCAGCGCTCCCCCACTTGTTTTTATAACTATGGTTTATTATACTAGTCACATAGCAATCTGTAAAAAGTATTATTGATATACCAAACATCATAAAATGATATAGCAGAGGCATGCCATATGGACGTTAACTTTGAATACTATAAAATTTTTTATTATGTGGCCAAATACAATAATTTTACGCGGGCGGCTAACGCATTGGGCAGCGGGCAGCCAAATGTCACACGTGCCATGAATTGCTTGGAACAAGAGCTTCATTGCACCCTGTTTATCCGAACCAACCGCGGTGTGAAACTCACCCCAGAAGGAACACAGCTATTCCAACATGTTGCCGTCGCAATGTCCCAGTTACAGGCGGCAGAGGCAGAACTGACCGCCAGTATGGGGCTGGAAAAGGGAAGCATCTCTATTGGCGCCAGTGAAACAGCCCTGAATATCTACCTGCTGGATAAATTGAGGATCTTTCATATGAACCACCCTGGGATCCGATTGAAAATCTATAACCACTCTACCCCACAGGCAATCCGTTCCATCAAAAACGGCGAGATCGACTTCGCCATCGTTTCAACACCCACCAACGCAGATGCCCCACTCCAGGAAATAAACCTTCAAGGTTTTCAGGACATTCTTGTGGGCGGAAAAGCCTTTGCCCCCTTGGAAAACCAGGAGCTTAGCCTTGCCGAATTGCAGGATTACCCTCTGATTAGCCTGGGCCGGGAAACGATGACCTGGCAGTTTTACCACAAACTGTTTTTGTCTCACGGTCTGGAACTCAATCCCGACACCGAAGTAGCAACCGCAGATCAGATTTTGCCCTTGGTAAAATCCGACCTTGGCCTTGCATTTCTCCCGGAACCCATGGCGCAAGAAGCGCTGCACCAGCGGAAAATTGTCCAAATCAAACTGCGGGAAAAACTACCGGAACGTCAGATCTGCATGGTATACGATCGGAAGCACCCTCTGAGTATTGTTGCACAGCGATTGAAAGAGGATCTTTTGGAAAATCATGTAGGATAAGCCCCCGGCAATCCCTCTTCCAACTCTCTTTCACCACTTAAAATCCGGCTTCATAAGACGCAACAAGGCTCCCTCTAAGAGTGGCAGCGTTTCCACGCAATGTCACTTTCAAAGGGAGCCTGTCCATATTTTGAGTTGATTTGCAGCAGGGTTTTTCTTGCTCAGGCTACAGCGGAAAAAGGAGTCCGCTCCGTCTGGCTGATGGAATCCACAGCCGGCTGTTCCTGAACTGCACGGGTACTGGTCCGAGTGGTACCGCCGGACACATAGACCTTCCCGCATTCCGGACAAATAGCTGTGTGGTAGGTGACTGACTGGGAAACGACCTCTCGGTCTTCTCTCTGGGCCTTGGCCTGTTCCCTCGCCACGTGTTCCTGTTCATGGCCACGCACTGCTGACGCAGCCTGCTCGGGCGCCACATTGGTGGGAGTTTTGAAAGATACTCCAGGATCGTCAGAGCCGTCCTGGTATTTCCGCTTCTTGCAGGTCTGGCACTCCCCTTCTTTCATGATCTCCTGAGGGGATTGGGATTTCTCGATCTCCGCGTTCACTTCTTCCGGGCTGAGGTACTGGATACGCCCCCGCACTGCCATAGCCACTGGGTCTACGCCTTCCCCATAATTGAAAAGGGTCTCTGGACCGGCCAATGTCACGCTGCTGGGCTGGTCCCGGCTTACAGTGGGAGCAGCTGTCACCGGGGTTACCGGCTGATCCGTAGCTCTCGGTTGAGCATGCACAACTGCGATTTGCCCCTTCTGGCTGGCAGCGATTCTCCCCCAGTAAGCGCTTGAGACGCCCCCGCCTACTCCGTACAGACCAAGCATTGTCATCGCCGCCTTCTTTCTTTACTATCTCTATTATAGCGCAAAACTGTTTTCTTACAAGAGTATGGGGGAAATTTTATTCCCACCAGCGGCTTTTAAAAAGACGGTAAGGGCATGTCTTGCGAGACTGGAAATGTGGCCTAGTTTTGGTCTCCTTTTAGAAAAACATGGTTGAAAAGGAGGCGCAAAAGCACTTACAAAAGTCTGCATTGGCAAATGTCCATGCTTATTTGATTTCCTGTACCAACACATTTCATACTGGGGCAACAAAACCCATAAAAATGGGAACAAGCTTGTAAAATCCTACTTTTTCCTTAATTATCTGAATATTTATAAAAAAATAATGATTACATTTTTATGATTTCAAGCCGCATTAACACTGGACAATTTCATAATATTATGATATAGTAACATCACATATTGTTTTATACGATTATTTTATAAATAAAGCTATTTTGCCGGATAAGCCAGGGAATTCGAAAGTCCCTTAAAGAGCGCACTTACCCGACAGGGTAAGTGTGCTCTTTTTTTATTGGCACTAACGGGTTAACCACTATACGGCATTTTTAAAATACATTTAAGCAGATATTACTAAAGGAGGAAAAAACAATGGCTTATCAATTCACAAAGGACTTAGAAACAGGAAACAGTGTGATCGACTCGGAACACAAGCAATTAATCGACGCAGTTAACGCATTGCTGGACGCTTGCGCAAAAGGACAAGGACGCACGCAGCTATCCACCACTGCCAATTTTCTGTTGAATTACACAAAGAAGCACTTTGCAGATGAAGAAGCTATCCAGATGAAAAATCGTTATCCTGATTATACACGCCACAAGAAAATCCACGAGGATTTCAAAAAGACGGCTGCTGACTTAGTGAGTAAAATTGAGTCAGAAGGACCCACTGTGGCAAACGTAGGTCAAATCAATTCCCTATTGGCAGGGTGGCTGTTAAATCATATCAAAGGGGAAGACAAAAAATTAGCGAACTACCTGAAAAAGCATTTCCTAAAGGAACATAGCGGATCCAAAGAAATTTCATTGGGTAACCCAATAAAAGTTTAAAATGTAGCGGCGGGATAGGTGTTTCTACCCCGTCGCTACTCTTTTATTTTCCATATCCTATGCTTAGCCAAAAGGCCTGCTGATACAGGTTCTTCTCCTATTCCGGTAATTCTTACAGATGATATTCCATAGCGTAGTTCAGATAGCAATGGGGACCCAGCTGGCCGCAAGTGACACAGCCAGCAGAAGCGTTGATCAAAGTGGGAACCCGGTTGACGAGTGTAGCGCAGGTGCGTTCCATAGCGGTAGGCTTCACAACATAGAATTCTGTGTTGAGCCCGCCAGTGACCCACAAGTCATGCTGGTCGCCGTCCTCGGGGCAAAGGTTTCGGAGTGAGCGATCTTGGCTGCAAACTCCTCAGGGGTCAGATCACAGCCGTAAGCCTTAGCCAGAGCCAGGCTGTTCAGCTCTTCTACAGCAGGTTTACGGCGTTGGGAAATGGAGATAACAGCCCCAGGGAACCAATTACCAAGCAGTAACAGTGTTGCAATGGCAGCATTGAAAAAGACAAATATTTCATAACAGGGCAGGAAAATGTTCCCAGCGTTCTCCTGCCCTGTTTTCTTTACCTTCTCCCAGTTTTCTTTTGCTCTCAAAACTCTATTTTTCTCTTTCCTGCCATCTTTCCAGAAATCACCAGGAAGGCAAAAATAAACGCCATCGATTTTAGCAGCACGAAAAAAAGCTTGAAACACAAGGTTTCAAGCTTTTTTGTTGGTGGAGATAAGCGGGATCGAACCGCTGACCTCTTGAATGCCATTCAAGCGCTCTCCCAGCTGAGCTATACCCCCAACTATTTACTTCTCTGCCGTTTTTCGTCTCACTCACGGCGCTTAAATATAATAGCACGTAGTTCTGGAAAATGCAACCCTTTTTTCAAATTTTTTAAAAAATCTTTTTGGGACGTCGGCCGCACCAAAATCTTCCCATGTGGATACAATGGAATAGATGATCTGCAGAAAACCTCGCTTGGGTGATTAAACCACGAAAAGCCAGGCAAAACTAGAGATAAACAACTTGAACGGAGCGTGAAAACCGTGATCGTACACAGAGGAGATATTTATTACGCCGATTTAAGCCCAGTGGTTGGTTCGGAACAAGGAGGCGTACGGCCCGTTCTGATCGTCCAAAACGATGTGGGCAATAAATTTAGCCCTACGGTCATCGCCGCGGCAATCACCAGCCAAAAGGACAAGGCCAACCTACCCACTCACATCGCTGTCAATGCCCAAGGTTCCGGACTGATGAAAGATTCTATCATCTTATTGGAACAAGTGCGCACCTTGGACAAACACCGCCTGAGAGAAAAAATGGGCCGTTTGGATCGGGATTCTATGGGCCGGGTAGATCAGGCCCTTTCCGTTAGTTTTGGTTTGCGCTCTACATAACGTAGAGC
>DXXH01000007.1:1410-15533 GCA_019416395.1 Clostridiales bacterium | reverse complement strand
GAGCACGTATTGCTCCAAAGCCTCTTTCTCATTGGCTACCTTGCTTTCTATGACACCCTCTAGCAAACGATGCAACAATTCCCCCATCACAGGGCCGGACGGCACCCCTAGTTTCTTGAGATCCGTTCCTTTTACCGCCATATCTTCCAGAGTCAGGCAATCCCCCCGAGTCAAAATTTCCCGGGCCAAAACACGGCTCTTCTCCAAATCAGGCAGACGGCGCTGGTAAACCCCAGGCGCTTTGGCGGACAAGTCCGACTCCATCACATCAAACAATTGGAACACCGCTTCTTCCCCATACTGTCCCAACAGCTCTTTCAGCCGTTTCTCCTTCATGGGGATAGCGTCTTCGTGGTGATCTACCAGGAAAGCAATCCGCTCCCGCTGACGATTGGAAAACCGCAGGCGTTTTAAAATTTCCCGGGCGATTCTCCCACTTTCCGGTGGGTGTCCGTAAAAATGGGCCACCCCATCTGCTGAAACCGTCTTTCTTCCCGGCTTTCCAATATCATGCAACAAAACCGCCCACCGCAGCACCAGTTCCTTGGGAGCATGGGACAGAGCATGTAAGGTATGCTCCCATACAGTATAGCAATGATAGGGATTCTCTTGGGTGCAGTCCTTCATCGGCTCTAGCTCCGGCAGTACGGCAAACACCACTTCCCCATATTCCCGCAACACTTGTTCCCCATTTTGTCCACAGAGCAGCTTAGTAAGCTCTTCCTGAACACGTTCGTGGGAAAGCCCTAAAAGCAGGGGTTTCGTTTCCCTCAGAGCTAATCCTGTTTTCTCTTCAATGGTAAAGCCCAGTTGCGAGGCAAACCGCAAACACCGAAGGATTCGCAAGGCGTCCTCAGAAAACCGTTTTGCAGGCTCCCCCACACAGCGGAGAATGCCCTGTTCCAGATCTTCCCTGCCCCCGAACAAATCCACAATGCCACGCTCCGGGTGGTATGCCATAGCATTGACCGTAAAATCGCGGCGGGAAAGGTCCGCTTCCAGGCTTGGGGAAAACTGTACCGAATCCGGGTGGCGTCCATCGGAATACCCTGTCTCAGTGCGAAAGGTGGTAATTTCGATGGCATGTTCGTCTTCGCCCACCAACGCCACCGTCCCATGGGAAATTCCCACTTCCACAAGCCTTTCCCCTGGAAAACAGGCTTTTGTCTCCTGGGGAAGAGCACTGGTGGTGACGTCCCAATCAAACGGCTTCTTTCCCAGAAGGGAATCCCGTACACAGCCCCCCACGCACCAGGCCTGGTATCCAGACCCTTCCAGGCGGTGGATCACCCTCAGTACTGCCTGGGGCGGCTGAATCATACCCATTTGTTCCATGCGGTTTCTCCTTCCCTATTCTGTCAGCCAGTATATCACAAAATCCCATCTTTGAAAAGCAGGCTGCATTGACACCGATTCCAAAACATGGTAAGATACAAATTCAGAGAACGTGAAATAAATAACAAGGAACGAGGCGAAACAGATATGGCATTGCTGGAGCAGTGGCGCGAGTACGCCGAGGAACAGCAGAACGGCCCTCAAGGCCCCCAATTCTGGAAAAAATATCTGGAACAGGAAACCGAGATCTACAAGCGTATCCTGGAGAGCAAACCCCAGAAAAACACCGTTAAAGGCTATGCCGAAAAATACGGCGTGGACGGGATGACCATGGTGGCTTTCCTGGACGGCATCAACGATAGCCTGAAAGTGAAAAATCCTCTGGAAACCATGGAAGAGGATACGGAAGTCAACCTGAATTACGATAAAGAACTGCTGTACAAAAACATGGTGGAAGCTAAAGCGGAATGGCTTTATACCCTGCCTCAATGGGACAAGCATATCCCCGAGGAGCGCCGCAAAGAGCTCTACAAAGAGCAAAAGCTTTCTAAAACCGTGGTGAAAGGCCCTAAAATCGGCCGGAATGATCCCTGCCCCTGCGGCAGCGGAAAAAAATATAAAAAATGCTGCGGCCGTGACTTATAAGCCACAGCCTATATGGAAAGCCTTCCCTCTGGTTTCTGCCAGCTGGGAAGGCTTTTTCCTTTGATTAAATTTCCTAAAAAACGCAAAGACTACCTTCGGAAGAAACATTCGGAGGTGGTCTTTTTATGCAGGGAAAAGTGGAAATCTGCGGCGTGAATACATCGCGGTTAAAAGTTTTAAAGAGCGACGAAATGAAAGACCTTTTAATCAAAAGCCACAACGGGGATAAAAAGGCCCGGGAAGCCTTGATCGCCGGAAACCTGCGGCTGGTGTTAAGCGTGATCCAGCGTTTCGGCAACCGGGGAGAAAATCCCGACGATTTATTCCAGGTAGGGTGCATCGGCTTGATGAAAGCCATCGATCACTTCGACGTGGAACAGGGCGTGCAATTTTCCACTTACGGCGTCCCCATGATCATCGGGGAAGTCCGCAGGTTTTTGCGGGACAATAACTCGGTACGGGTCAGCCGCTCCTTACGGGATACCGCCTATAAAGCCATTCAATGTAAAGAACGGCTTACCGCCCAGAAAAACCGGGAACCCACTGTGGAAGAAATCGCCGAAGAACTTTCCATGAAGCGGGAAGACATCGTTCTGGCCCTGGAAGCCATTGTGGAACCGGTTTCCCTATACGAACCCGTATTCTCCGACGGCGGCGACACCATCTATATCATGGATCAAGTAGGCGACCCGGCCGGGGACGGGGACTGGCTGGAAGAAATCGCCGTAAAGCAGGCCATTCAGAATCTGAGCCCCAGGGAAAAGAAAATCCTTTCGTTACGATTCCTGGACGGAAAAACCCAAATGGAAGTGGCCGGTCAAATCGGCATTTCCCAAGCGCAAGTTTCCCGTCTGGAAAAAGGAGCCCTCAACAAAATTAAAAAAGAGCTGCGGTAACGCGAAAACGGGAGAGTTTCCTCTCCCGTTTTTCATATCTGCTTTTTTACGCCAGGAAAACCCGGTCACTTTTCCCGCGCCCGGAGAAATTCCCGAACCTCTTCCTCTGTTTCCAAGGACATGGCCTCTTCCGTGACAGCGTTTGCCTCTTTTGCCGTCCACAGGGAAATGGCCTTACGCACGGGAAGCAGCGACACAGGAGCCACGCTGAATTCCTTCAATCCGAAGGAAAGCAGCACTGGGGTCAAAGCCGTATCGCCTGCGGCTTCGCCGCACATGCTTACCTTGGTGCCTGTGTTTCTGGCCGTTTCCAGCACTTTGCGCACCAACCGCAGCACCCCAGGGTGAAAATAGGAATACAGGTGGGCTACCCGTGCATTGCCGCGGTCTACCCCCAGCACGTACTGAGTCAGGTCGTTGGTGCCCAAACTGAAGAAATCCGCTTCCTTGGAAAGCACGTCGGCCATCAGGCACGCCGCCACGGTTTCCACCATCACTCCCACGGGAAGGTTCTCGTCAAAAGCGATCTCACGACGGCGCAGGGCTTCTTTTTCCTGCTCTAAAATTTCCCGGGCCTGGCGGACTTCTTCCACCCCGGTCACCATGGGCAGCAACAGCTGAGCTTTTCCATAAGCACTGGCCCGTAGAACAGCCCGCAAATGGATCCGGAACATGTCCTCTTCCCGCAGGGAAAACCGCAACCCACGGCATCCCAAAAACGGGTTATCCTCTTTCACCTGGGCCAGATAGGGAAGATTTTTATCCCCGCCTATGTCCAGAGCCCGTATGATCACACGCTTGCCACGCATAGCGTTTAAAATCTGCCGGTACGCGTGGAATTGCTCCTCTTCCCCCGGCTGGGAAGTGCGGTCCAAATACAGAAACTCTGTCCGCACCAGACCAATGCCATCACAGCCATAGCCTGCCGCTCGGGTGGCGTCCCCTACGCTGCCTGCGTTGGCTGCCAGTTGGATCCGTTCCCCGTCCGCCGTACGTGTCTCCTGTCCCACAAACACCCGCAAAGATGCCCGCAGCTGAAGGAAATCGTTTTGGCGGCTCTCGTAAACAGGCCGCATTTCCGGGCCAGGTGAAAACACAACACATCCCCGGTTGCCATCTACGATGACCGCCTCTCCCGGCGCTGTGTCCAACACCCGCTCTTCCACGCCCAACACAGCAGGGATTTCCAGAGCTCTTGCCAAAATGGCGCTGTGAGAGGTAGGGCCGCCCTTTCCCAGAACAATCCCCGCCACATTGGCCGAATTGAGCACCGACACCGCCGACGGGGAAAGCTCTTCCGCCAAAAGCACCGTACCAGGCTGCAAAGCTGAAAAATCCATTTCCGGCAAACCAAGGAGCAGCCGGAGCATTCCACCGCGCAAATCCCGCACATCGGCGGCACGCTGCCGGATAATCTCATCGTCTGACGCGGTGAACAGGTCAATGAACAAGTCGCAGGAAGCAGACAGCGCCGCTTCTGCCGACTGCCCCAAAGCAATACGGCCTTCCACCTGTCCGCTCATATACGGATCCCGGATCATGTCCGTCTGACAGCGGATAATATCGCCCTGTTCTTTCCCGGCCATTTCCGCCACACGGTCCGCTTTCACCTGAATGACCCGGCAAAATGTCTCTACTGCGTTGTGATACCGTTCCAGCTCCATTTTAGGATCAGCGATTTCCCTGTCCAGGCTGCCCATTGGCTTTTCCTTATACACCAAGGCGTGGCCGATACCGATTCCAGGAGAACCGGCCACACCATAGAGCAGACGTTCACCTGTCACGCCTGACCACCCCCTGCTTCGCCCAGACCGGACGCTACCAGTTCAACTGCCCGATCCAGCGCTTCTTGCTCATCAGGGCCGGTGCAACGGATCTCCACCTCATCGCCACACTGGATCCCAGCGGCGATCAGGTTCATAATGCTTTTTCCGCTAACTTCCGCTTCCTGATGGCAAACCTGCACGTCTGAAAGGAATTTTTGCATTTCGTTGGAAAACAGGCCGGCGGGCCGCACATGCAGCCCTTCCCAATTTTTCAGCACTACTTTCTTTGAAACCAAACCGATCTCTCCTTTCCTCGCGGTCAGCGCGCTTCCTTCTTTCGGAAAGCGCCGGTCACAACGCTACCTTCTGGATCTCCAATTGCTGAAAATCCCAGTATTTTAAATGGACAATGATTATTGTTCCGAAGCCGCCTCTTTCTCCGGGGTAACATAGATGGTCTTATAGTTGACGTAGATCACCATACCCGGTTTGGCGCCCTGAGGCTTGCTCACGTTCCGGATCTGGGTGTAATCCACCGGCACCTGAGCGGAATCTTTGGCCCGGCTGTGAAGAGCCGCCAGCTGGGCCGCCTCTTCCATAGCCGTTTCCGTGGGCGTTTTCCCCTCGGTCACCAGAACCGTATGGGAACCGGGAATATTCTTCGTGTGAAACCAAATATCGTTGTTGTTGGCGGTCTTCAGCGTCAGCTTATCATTCTGCCGGTTGTTCCGCCCCACCAGCACGGTAAACCCGTCGGACGTGGTAAACTTCATGGGTGCACTGACCGCCGCAGGCTTTTCCTTTTTGCTCCGGGGTACCCGGAGATATCCCTGCTCTGCCAGTTCCGCCCGGATTTCAGAAAGATCCCGCTCTGTTTCCGCCCGGGCTAGGGCGTCCAGCACACTCTCCAGATATTCCAATTCCTTCTCCGCCAAACCGATCTGCTCCGTAAGCTTCTCTTCCGCAGTTTTGGCCTTGCGGTATTCCTTGTAGTATTTCTGGGCGTTCTGGGAAGGCGTCAAAGCTGGGTCAAGCTTGATGTGGACCAGGGGTTGGTCCTCTTCGTAAAAGTTGGGCAGATCCACCGAGGAAGCGCCTTTAGCGATGGCATACATGCTGGCGCTGATCAAATCACCCGCCACCCGCAAAGCATCACGGTTTGCGCACTGCTCCAACTCTCCCCGCTGGGCGTTTATCTTCCGGGAAAGCCGCTCCGAATGGGTGGAAAGCAGCCGCAACAGGTCTTGTTCCCGTACCCGCATACGTTCCTGCTTGTCCCGTTCCCGGTAAAACTCGTCCAACAGCCCGGAAAAAGTCTCCGCTTCCTTCACCACCGCTGAAATCCCGTACTGGCGGATCTCCAGAAACGAGAAATCCATGGGCTTCTTTTGCAGGTTCACTGCCATATAAGGTTTGCCGGAAACCTGATCGATGGTCTCTTTCATCTGCTGATAAAAGAACCCCGCCCGGAAATATTGCTCCTCGTCCATGGTCTTCACGGTCAATTCCGCGCCACGTCCCACCCGGTGGGCCAATTCCCGGCAAACAATGGGCGAAACCCCTTGCAGTACAGATAAGAAACCCTTGGAAAGTTCCATATCCTTGGGCAACGCCTTTAATTCTTCCACCACCTGTTGCTGGGAGGTGGTCAGGGGGCACAGCTTGTTCTGGGGAGGCGGCAGCTGGTAGGTAAGCCCCGGCAGCACCAGCCGCTGCGACGACATTTCCGCGTCCACACGCTTCAGGGCGTCAATGATCTTCCCATTCTCGTCGGACAAAATAATGTTGCTGTACCGTCCCATAATTTCCATGGTCAGGGTTAGTGTGACATGATCCCCCAGCTCGTTGATGGAATCAAAATCAAAATGCAGAAGCCGTTCCAGTTCCGGTTGGCGGATCCCGATCACTTTCGCCCCTTGCAGCTTTTTCCGCAACAACATGCACAGCATGGGCGGCTGTTTGGGATTCTCCAGAGGAATGGCTGTGAAATGGACCCTGGCAGAATTTGCCCGGGCGGAGAACAGCACTTTATACCCGCTTTCCCGTGTCCGGAAAGCCACCACCAGTTCCTCTCGGTTGGGCTGGTGAATTTTATCCACCCGCGCCCCCAGGAGCTTTTCTTCCAGCTCCCTCTTGATGTGTCGCAAAAATGCGCCGTCCAATGCCATAACTATGTAAATCCTTTCTGGTAATATGCCTTCTCACAGCGTACTCATGGGAGCAGCTTCTACCTGCGACAGCAGAAATGCTGTGTCCGGAATGCGTTTGCGCAGATAGGACGCCAAAAACTCGCCAAATACCTTTTCCGTGTAATAGTGTCCCGCCGCCACGCATGTAAGCCTGGAATAAGCGGCTTCCAGCTCCTCATGGTGTTTCATTTCCCCGGTAAGATAGGCGTCAGCACCACGGCAGGCAGCCTGGCTGACATACTCCCCGCCGGCGCCGCTACAGAAGAACACCTTTTTCACCGGACAGTCCCCAGGGACATAGTTCACCGCCGGAGCGGAAAGCTTTTCCTTCACCAGCCCAGCGAACTGGTCGGGCTCCAACGGCTCCTCTAGATCTCCGGAATAAAGCACGCAGTCTTCCCCAAACACATCTTCCCTACGGAGATTCCGAAGCCCCAGCTTACTGCCCAAAGCCACATTCACCCCACACACGGGAGACAGGTCCAGATTGGTGTGGCAGCACAGGGCGGCAATGCCTTTGCTTGCCAGCTGATAGGCCACGTCCTGAGGCCCCAAGGCTTTCAACGGGTGAAAAATCACCGGGTGATGGGAAATAATCAAGTTAGCGTTCATGGAAGCCGCTTCCGCCACCACGCTGGGGGTGATGTCCAAAGCCAGCAGTGCCCGGGTCACCTGGGTATTGCCGTCTCCCACCAACAGACCGGAATTGTCAAAGCTGAGAGCGGTGGAAAAAGGGGCCACCGCGTCGATGATGTCGTAAATATCCCGAATTCTTGCCATGATAGATCTCCTTTTCACTAAGAAACATGTGGGGACCGCACCTGTTGTTTTCTCCGCGAAAAATTCTCCTCAAGCTTTGATGTATTGGGCTTCCACCTGCTGGATCAACTGCTCTAGACGGTCCGCCCGTTCCTGTTCCCCTGTGTGGAGCGCCCCTTGCCGCTGTGCGGACAGCTCCCGCAGCACTTTCCGCCCATACGCTTCCACATGAGGGGCTTTCGGCTGGAGCTTCCCCAAGTAGGGATACAAAAGGCTGTTTTCCACCGGTCTTCCAACATACTGGGCGGTAAAGGCGGAATACACCTTGGTTCCCTCTTCCACCGCTTCTTCCTGAAGCACGGAAAAACCCAATTCTTCCAGTCCCAGCCGCAGTTCCGGCACGGAACTCATAGGCTGGAGAATCAGCCTCTTTCCCCCATCTTGAAGCCAGGGAGTTTCCGCCACAATCCGCAGAATCAACTCGCCACCCATACCGGCAATGGCGATATCTTCCGCTTCCTGGGGGGCAACTTCTTTCAAACCGTCCGACAACCGGAAAGACAATTCCTCTCCCACTCCATATTTTGTCCCGTCCCGGCGGGCCGCCTCTAGGGGGCCAGGATTCACATCACAGGCCAAGGCCTTCGGGATCTTCCCCATTTTTAAAAGCCAGATCGGCAAATAGGCATGATCCGTGCCCACATCGCAGAAGGGACTCCCCTCCCGGACAAGAGAGGCGCACAGGGCCAGCCGCGGCCCTAACTGGAATAATGGTCTCATGAAAAACGCTCCCAGATACGACGCTGCCGCCCGGCAGGTTGTGTCGCGCGGCAGTTTTAGAATTGTCTTACTTGTCTTTCAGGTGTTCGTTCAGCTTGGCCACCAGTTCATCAGCGTTTACGCCGTGAACCGCGCACGCCTGTTCCACTGTCTCCCCGCGCGAGGAAGGACAGCCCAAACAATGCATTCCCATCTCCAGAAAAAAGGGAGCTGTGGTCTGATCCAGGTCTAGAATTTCGCCAATAATCGTATCTTTTGTAATGGAAGCCATGGGTACATTCCTCCGTTCTTATTTTTTTAGATTGTATTATTATTATAATACCCTTTGTCCCGCTCTGCAATACATAAAAGCAAAAAAGAGCGTCCCGCTCAGAAGCAGGACACTCTCAAAAACCATCGGATTATTGTTCTTCCTTCATGTGCGCGTAACATTCGCTGCAATACACAGGGCGGTCCTCACGGGGTTGGAAGGGCACCCGGGCTTCTTTCCCACAGGCGGCACAAACCGCTGTGTACATCTCCCGCTGCGGCCGGCCGGCGTTCTTCCGGGCCTGGCGGCACTCACGGCAGCGCTGGGGCTCATTGGTAAACCCTTTTTCCGCATAAAATTCCTGCTCGCCCGCGGTAAATACAAATTCCTTTCCGCATTCCTTGCAGACAAGTGTCTTGTCTTCGTACATGTTTTTTCCCTCGCTTTAGTGTTCATGTTACTTGCCCCGGACGGAGTTGCACCGTTCCGACAGGAGTTCCCCATCGCGCCTGGGCAGGACGGATTTTAAAGCCGCTTCAATTTGGCCCTGACCCGGTGTAGGGCATTGTCAAAGGTACGCAGGGACATTCCCGCCAGCTGAGCGGCTTCTTTCCGACGATAACCGTTCAAATACAGCGCCAGGACTTTCCGCTCCAGCGGCGACAGGGACACGTCCATCTTCTTGCAAAAGGACCGGAATTCTTCCCGAAGCTCCACACGGGATTCCGGGCCTTCTTCCACCGCTGCTTCTCCCGCGTCTTCCAAGGACACGGATTCATTCAGCGGCCGGTTCGCGCTGCTGCCGTGCTTGCGCACCGCGCTTGCCATGCGGTTATAAACACACACACCAGCGTATGTGGAAAAGGCCGCTCCCCCTTCCGGACGGTAGGAAATCGCCGCGGCGTACAGACCCAAAAGGCCTTCCTGCCATAAATCCTCTTTTTCCGGCGCGGCGGCGCCTTCAAATAACCGCGCCTTTGCCCGGATAAGTCCCAGGTAGCGGGCGCTCAGCTCCGCGAAAGCTTCGCCCTGCTTCTGACGCACTAGCGCCACCAGCTGGGCATCGCTGCGATCCTGAAACTCCATGTCCCACCTCTTGACCGATTTCTTGCCATTATCATATCCTAAAGTGCATCATTCGTCAAGATACTGTTTTTTTCTAAAATAATCTGGAATCGTTTTACAACTGTGCGTTGTTTTCCGTAAAATTTTGTCGTATAATGAAAAAAATACTGGATTTTTTTGGGAAAGAAGGCTGAAATCTATGGTGGCAAAAACCTACAGCATGGGGCTTTATGGCATGGAAGCATTTCCCGTTCAAGTGGAAGCCAGGTACAGCCGTAAAAGAATCCCGGGACAGGGTTCGGGCCGCCGTGAAAAATTGCGGCTTTGATTTCCCGGTCAGCCACATCACTATGAACTTAGCTCCGGCAGACAAGAAAAAGGAAGGCCCTATTTACGATCTCCCCCTATTGATCTCCCTGTTGAAAGCCACTCAACAGCTCATCTGCCAAACCGACGACGCCATCTTCTTGGGGGAGTTATCCCTTTCCGGGGAACTTCGTCCCATTCGGGGAGTTCTGCCCATGGCGGACAAAGCCCTGCAAGCCGGTTTCAAACGGCTCTATGTGCCTGCGGAAAACGCCGCAGAAGGCGCTGTGATCCAAGGCCTGGAAGTGTACGCCATCCGGGACGTGAATCAACTGATCGCCCATCTGCAAGGCATGCTGGTTCTTTCCCCAGCCACGCCTCAATTCGATGCTCCAGAAACACAGGAGCTGTTGGACTTCTCCGATGTAAAAGGCCAGCCCGAGGTAAAACGTGCTTTGGAGATCGCTGCCAGCGGCAGCCATAATGTGCTGCTCATCGGCCCGCCTGGATCTGGAAAAAGCATGCTGGCCAAACGCCTTCCCACCATTCTGCCGGAAATGACCTTTGCGGAAGCTCTGGAAACCACCAAAATCCATTCTATCCGCGGGAAGCTTCCCGCTGGCGTATCCTTGGTGCGGGAAAGGCCCTTCCGCTCGCCCCATCACACCATTTCCACAGCAGGGTTGGCTGGCGGTGGCCCTTCGCCCCAGCCTGGGGAAATTTCCCTGGCCCACAACGGTGTGCTGTTTCTGGACGAGCTTCCCGAATTTTCCCGGGCTGCTATGGAAGTGCTCCGTCAACCGCTGGAAGACGGTCAAGTGACTATTTCCCGGGCCAGCGGTACCACCTCTTACCCTTGCCGCTTTATGCTGGTGGCCGCTATGAATCCCTGCCCCTGCGGGTATTTCGGCCACCCCACCCGACCTTGCATGTGTTCCCCCCACGCGGTGGAACGATACTTGGGAAAAGTGTCTGGTCCCTTGCTGGACCGCATCGACTTGCACATTGAAGTTCCCGCCGTTCCCTTTGAAGAACTGTCCTCTACCAAGCCTGAAGAAACATCCGCCCAGATACGGAAACGGGTAAATGCCGCCAGAAAGCTCCAGCAGGAACGCTTTGCCGGCCAGCCCTATTCCTGCAACGCGGACATCCCGGCTGCTCAGATGCAGACAATGTGCCAAACCACTCAAGCGGCAGCCACCCTGTTACAACGCGCCTTTGACCGCTTTGGATTTTCCGCCAGGACCTATGGGCGGGTATTGAAAGTGGCCCGCACCATTGCCGATCTGGAAGGCAGTGAGAAAATCGACACTTCCCATGCCGCTGAAGCTGTCCAATACAGGACGTTGGACCGAAAATATTGGTTACGAAAGTAAAGCGAAAGCCGCCCGCTCCCTCATATTGGGAACGGACGGCTTTTTTTATGAGCTCACTTTTGATTGGTGTCGTACTGCTTGATGTTGTTGGGGAACTGGTATCCGTAGTAATTCTTCCCCCAGTATCCGCTTGACTTGTAGGATTTGGCATAGTCGCCGAAGAAGAAGATATTGCATTCTGCAATACGGCGGTTCACCAGTCCCTGCACAATACTATTACCAGCTTTATTCCACTGGAGAAAATTATTGGCCAACACGGTAGAATCCGCCCAGGCAAGGTCACAAGCACGATTTCCGGAAAGACGGATATATCCGGCAGACACCCAGCCCACCTTCCCGTCAGAAGTGGACACATGGTACCACACTTCCTGCTGAGTAGCGGAACGGTAAGCTTTGTAATTGTCCACTGTCACCGTACTGCCCAATTTCAAAGTTGTCACGGAAGAGCCGCCAACGCTGGGATTGTTATACACCGTTACCACCCCAGTATCCACATTTGTCACATTGACAGTGCCAGTAGCCTTGTTGGAAGAGGAAATAGCCGTGGGGTCGGTAGAATTGAGAATCACCTTAAAGGTGTCATAGCTGGTGTTCAGAACATTTGGTCCCAAATTGTACACGAAACTCACCAAGGCGTCAAACTGGGCCTGGCTCATTTTGATGTTGTTGTTTGCCCGGAACCGCTCTACCGCACTGGCATATCCAGAACTATTGACCATATTTACCAACTGGGCATAGGCTTCCGCTTTCGTTAGATTGTTGTAGAACGCCGTATTCTTCTGCACCACATACCCATGCCCCACAGTGGGATTCCCGGCCGCGATGGGATCGTCCTCGATTTCAGTGAACAAACCCTCATAGTCAGCTAGCACCGAGATGATCTCACCGCTTGCCCGGCGGCTATCATAGGTGGTCGTTGTAGATCCCACATTGTTTGCAATGACCATTACGGTAAATTCGTAATAATCCGAGGACCAGTCCCCGCCCTCTGTCTTGGAATAGGCTCGAACCGTATATTGGCCCGCCGCTCCGAAAGTCACTTTCTTCGTGAACAACCGCACTGTATTGGTGGGCAAGCCGTACATAGACTTTTGGTTCTCTGTGGTGTATTCGGTAGTCTGGCAGGAACCAGGCGCCGGGCCGTCTTCAATGGTGAATTTCACCGCCGTGCGGCTGGTATCCGTCACACCAGTCAGAGTAAACTCCTGATCTTTTACCACAATATTTTCATTGGAGCTGGCAAAACGTACTGCCTGAGGAGCCGTAACCGTTACAGTGCAGGTAGCCACTGCCTTGGCGCCGTCCGTAAAGGTCAGCGTGGCAGTGCCAGGCTTCGCCCCATACACAATGGCTATCTGGCCGTTACTGCCGTACCCGATGGTGTATCCCACATAGGCCACACTGGAATCGCTGCTTGTCCATTTCATGGCGGAAATATTCTCATCCACCGAACCGTCCAGCCGGAAACTCTGGTACTGGGCCATGGTGATTTTTGAGGTGC
Source organism: Clostridiales bacterium (assembly GCA_019416395.1). Lineage (GTDB taxonomy): Bacteria > Bacillota > Clostridia > Oscillospirales > Acutalibacteraceae > Acutalibacter. The sequence continues at coordinate 2,665 of DXXH01000007.1, read as the reverse complement.
TCAGTTTTGCTCCGCTGGCGGTACCGCCATTGCCGTCTCCTGTGTCCACAACCACATATTCCGAACTGACATACCCCGCGGTTCCCCCTGCCGTTTTCACGCCTAACCAGCCGTTATCGGTCACGCTGGTAACAGTAACCAGTGTGCCCGTGGCCAACAGGGTAATCATATCGTAATTGGTGCCGGGACCAGACCGCAGCCGCAATCCGCCGTCAGCAGTCACCCGTACTGTTTGGCCTACCTCAAACCCAGTGGAAGGCTTATTGTTGTCACCGTTTCCCCCTACCGGATTGGCCGCCTCTGCAATGTGCAAAAACGCCCAGTGGCTGGTGGGAACATCTAAAAACTCCTGGGTATTCCGGTCCGCGGCGAACCCGTCCCCGGTACGCTCCAAAGCGTTGTTCATAATCGCTGTCACTTGGCAGCGACGGATTCCCTCAGTGGGCCGGAACGTGCCGTCCTCAAAACCGCTGATCCATCCAGCTGACGCAGCAGAATTTATGTACTCTTCTGCCCAGTAGCCGTCCACATCGGAAAAATCACCGCTGCCGCTAGCCATCTCAAAGCATTTACACAGTGCCACCACAAATTCCGCCCGGGTTACAGACTGGCTTGGACGGAAGGTTTTATCCTCATAGCCGCTGAGGATCTTCAGCTCCACCAGTGTATTGACCGCTTTTGCGTACCAAGCGTCAGAGCTTACATCGCTGAAATAATTCTGGCTGACCGGCGGATATTGGGCCAGCAGGTTATAAAGCACTTGGGCCATTTCTGCCCGGGTCATATTCCGCTCCGGATAGAACCGGGCTCCTGCTTCGCCGGACATATAGGCCTCATGGCCGCCCACCCGAAGCAAGGGATAGGCGTCAAAGGTTTCTGCTTCGGTTTCTTCCAAAGAACTGCCCTCTTCCAGCTGAGAAGAAGACTCCCCGTCGTCCGAAGACTGGCCTTCTTGGGAAGGGGTTTCCTCTTCTTCCATTTCTGAAGCGGTGCTTTCCGTTGGCTGGGAAGAGCTGCTTTCCAACTGTTCTTCCCCTTCTTCCCCTTGATTTTCCTGGGAAATGGAACCGGAAATCTGTTCCTCGCCAGTCAAGGAGTTGTCCCCCGACGAAGAAGGCTCCTCATTCGAAGCGCTTTCCACGCTGGCAGGCAATGAATTTTCCAATGCCATCGCCGGTGTGGGTAAAATTATCAGCAGCGCCAAAAGCAGCGCCACCCATGTGATCATCGTTCTGTTTCCCGTTTTTCGCACGTT
>DXXH01000007.1:0-1400 GCA_019416395.1 Clostridiales bacterium | reverse complement strand
CCCCTAAAATCACAAAGGCAATTTCTGAAGTTTCTAAGACATACGTGTTTTATTATATAAGAAAAATTACAAAATTGCAATCTTTTGCCGAAGGATTTCCAGAAACGTGAAAATTTTCCGGCCAAATCAGGCCAGTGTTTGGGGAAAAACAAAAAAAGACCGCTGGCATATCAACCAGTGGTCTTTTACGCTTTGTATGTTACATTACATTTTTTCCACCAAGGCTTTGGTATCCCGGGCAATGACCAGTTCCTCATTGGTGGGAATGACGTACACTTCCATAGAGGAATCCGCAGTGGAAATCTTGCCTTCCTTGCCCCGAACCATTTCCTCGTTGAGGGCGGGATCCAGCTTTACTCCCAGGAAGGACAGGTAATCGCACACAGCGGCACGGTGGGAAGCCTGGTTCTCACCTACGCCAGCGGTAAACACAATGGCGTCACAGCCACCCAGCGCTACCAAATAGCCGCCAATGAACTTGGAAATCTGATACTCCAGAATATCCTGAGCCAGCTTTGCCCGCTCATTGCCTTCATTGCGTGCTTTGGTCACGTCCCGGTCATCGCTGGAGATCCCGGAAATGCCCAGCAGGCCGGACTTCTTATTCAGGATCTGATCCATCTCAGAGGGAGTCAAATGCTCTTTCTCCATGATGAAGGTCACCACAGAGGGATCCAGTGTGCCGGTACGGCTACCCATCATGAAGCCGTCCAGAGGAGTCAGGCCCATGCTGGTGTCAATGACCTTGCCGCCGTCAATGGCGGTGATGGAAGAACCATTGCCCAAATGGCAGGTGATCATCTTCAGGTCCTTAATGTCCCGGCCCATCAGCTGAGCACAGCGATGGCTTACATACCGGTGGGAAGTCCCGTGGAAGCCATAGCGGCGCACGGCGTATTTTTCGTAGTATTCATAGGGAACATTAAACATATACGCCTTGGGGGGCATGGTGGCATGGAAAGAGGTGTCAAACACCACAACTTCCGGCACGTCCTCGCCAAACACCTCGCGGCAGGCCCGAATGCCCTGCACATGGGCTTTGTTGTGCAGCGGAGCCAGAGGAATCAAGCTTTCAATATCCTCAATGACCTTTTCGTCTACCAGCACGGATTCGTGGAACAAAGAGCCGCCCTGCACGATACGGTGGCCTACAGCGGACACCTCGTCCAACTGTTTGATCACGCCGTACTGTTCATCGACAAGGGCGTTTTTCACCTGCATAAAGGCCGCGGCATGGTCCAGCATGTTCACATTCTTTTTCAGCTCCCGGCCGTCTTCGGTCTTGTGGGTGAAGATACCGCCGGGCATACCGATGCGCTCACAGTTGCCCTTACACAGCATCTCCTCGTTGTCCATGTCGATGAGCTGATACTTCAGAGAAGAGCTGCCCGCGTTGATGA
>DXXH01000069.1:3468-14302 GCA_019416395.1 Clostridiales bacterium | reverse complement strand
TGGAAATGTGGTGTGCCGCAAGGCATTGTGCGTTCGAGTCGCATCCTCTCCGCCATAAAACGCTGGATTCTTTTGAATTCAGCGTTTTTTTCTATTTTCCACTTGCCAGGGGCAGCATGCTGCGGTATGATTAAAAGGAATTTGAATTTCAGGAAAGAGAAGGAGGGAGCGGCCTTCATTGGCTGTGACACAATATGAAAAAAGAAGAAGTGGCATTGTTTTACAAAGACCTTCCGTCGTATGAGGGAAAGACCGTCACTGTGTGCGGTTGGGCCCGGTCTATTCGGGATTCCAAAACCTTGGGGTTCATCGACTTGAATGACGGCACATCTTTCAAAGGCGTTCAGATTGTGTTTGAAGATGGAAAGATCGATAACTTTAAGGAAATCGCTTCGCAGAATGTGGGTGCGGCCTTGCGTGTGACAGGTACTTTGATCGCCACCCCCCAAGCAAAACAGCCTTTTGAGATCCACGCTCAGGAGATTGTGGTGGAAGGTCCCTCTTCGCCCGAATATCCCCTGCAGAAAAAGCGCCATACTGTGGAATTCCTGCGTACCATCGCCCATCTTCGTCCCCGCACGAACCTGTACAGCGCTGCGTTCCGTGTGCGTTCTGCCGCCGCCTTCGGTATCCATAAATTCTTCCAAGAAAATGGATTTGTATACGCACACACTCCGATTATTACCGGCAGTGACTGTGAAGGGGCAGGGGAGATGTTCCAGGTCACCACTTTGGATATGGAAAACCTGCCTAAGGACGAGCAGGGCAACGTGGATTATAAAGAGGACTTTTTCCAGAAACCCACTTCTTTGACGGTTTCCGGCCAGCTGGAAGCCGAATGCATGGCTATGGCTTTCGGAAAAGTGTATACCTTTGGTCCTACTTTCCGGGCTGAGCGGTCTTATACCCAGCGCCATGCAGCGGAATTCTGGATGATCGAGCCGGAAATGGCCTTTGCCGATTTGACTGACGATATGGACGTTATTGAAGCGGCCATCAAATATGTGATCCGCTATGTTCTGGAGACTTGCCCCCAGGACATGGAATTCTGCAACACCTTTGTGGATAAAGGTTTGCTGGATCGTTTGCGCCATGTGGCGGATTCCGATTTTGTGCGGATCAGCTACACCGACGCTGTAAAGATTCTGGAACCCCACAACGACGAGTTTGAATACAAGGTTTCCTGGGGTGTGGACCTGCAAACCGAGCATGAAAAATTCCTGACGGAGAAGCATTTCGGCAAGCCTGTGTTTGTCACCGATTATCCCAAGGAGATCAAGGCCTTCTACATGCGCTTGAACGACGACAACAAGACTGTTGCGGCCACCGACCTGCTGGTTCCCGGAATCGGGGAATTGGTGGGTGCCAGCCAGCGTGAAGAACGGTATGACGTGCTGTTGCAGCGTATTCGGGAACTGGGCCTGAAGGAAGAGGACTACTGGTGGTATTTGGATTTGCGCCGTTTTGGCGGAAACAAACATGCCGGCTTTGGCATTGGCTTTGAGCGTTTGGTGATGTATCTCACCGGCATTGCCAATATCCGCGATGTGCTGCCCTTCCCTCGTACTACTGGCGTGGCGGAATTCTAAAAGATCATACTTCCTCTTGGTGGGCTATACTTCCAAATTGGCAGTTGTTCCCGCAAATTGATCGAAATACAGCAAAACCCCTGTGGTAAATACCACAGGGGTTTTTAGTTTGCAGGAAAGACGGTGTTTATTCCTGACCGTCCCAGCAGTAGGTACAAAGCTTGCACTTGTCAATGCCCACGGACTGGATCATGTCGTCCAACCGATGATACCGCAGAGAAGTGAAATTCAGCTTTTTCCCGATGTACTCCAACATGGCGTTGTACTCGCCGCTTTCCGGATCTGCGTAGTTGGCAAGATTTGCCGGTTCTTCCGTACCTTCCATCTCTTTGATCACCCGGCGGGTAATCAAATCCATCACGGAAGTAGAACGGGAGAAGTTCAAATACTTACAGCCATAAAGCAAGGGGGGGCATGCCGGCCGCACATGGACTTCCCTGGCACCGCTCTGATACAGGAATTCCGTGGTTTCCCGCAGTTGGGTGCCCCGGACAATGGAGTCGTCAATCAGCAGCAGGCTTCGATTTTGGATCAGTTCGTGCACGGGGATCAGCTTCATCTTGGCAATCAAATTCCGCTGGCTCTGAATCGTAGGCATGAACGAACGGGGCCAAGTAGGCGTATATTTGATAAAGGGACGGGAGAAGGGGATCCCGGATTCATTGGCGTATCCAATCGCGTGGGCTGTACCGGAATCGGGGACACCTGCCACAGTGTCAGGATTGGCGTTATCCCGGCGTGCCAGCATAGCACCGCAACGGTACCGCATTTCCTCTACGCTTACGCCTTCATAGGAAGAAGAAGGATATCCATAATACACCCACAAGAAGGTGCAGATCTTCATGTCTTTTCCAGGCTGAGCCAGTGTTTGAACACCTTCCGGAGTCACCATGGCGATTTCGCCGGGGCCCAGTTCCCGCTCTTCCGTATAGCCCAAGTTCAGGTAAGCGAAGCTCTCAAAGGAGACGCAATAGGCGTTTTCCTTTTTGCCGATGGCCACCGGGGTGCGGCCAAGTTTATCCCGGGCGGCGAGAATCCCCTTGGGGGTCAAAATCAGCATGGTCATGGAACCATCAATGGTTTCCTGAGCGTACTGAATGCCCTCGATCAGGTTGGACTTCTGGTTGATCACCGAGGCTACCACTTCTGTGGCGTTTACATCGCCGCCACTCATTTCCAGAAAATGGGAATGCCCATTTTTGAACAGCTGGCTCACGATCTCGTCGGTGTTGTTGATCTTGCCCACTGTAACAATGGCGTAAGTGCCATGATGGGAACGCACAATCAAGGGCTGAGGCTCATAATCGGAAATACAGCCAATGCCCAGGTGCCCCTTCATGCTGGAAACGTCCTTGTCAAATTTCGTGCGGAAAGGGGAGTTTTCAATGTTGTGAATGGCCCGGTCGAACCCTTTTTCCGGGTCATATACCGCCATACCTGCCCGCCGGGTTCCCAAATGGGAGTGATAGTCCGTTCCAAAGAACAGGTCAAACATGCAATCTTCTTTAGAAGCGACGCCAAAAAATCCGCCCATAAAATCCTCCATACCTCCATATAAGCTAGAATTTATCAAGAAGATACTTCCTGTCACAATAAAAAATATTATAGCATATTTGAGGACAGACTACAATGTTTTGCAGGATGTTTTCCTTTTTTTAAAACTTGAGCAAGGTTGCACAGAAAAGACACAGGGAATGATCTATGCTCATACAAAATGTAAAAAATGCAAGGGGAATAAAATCAGCTTGCATTTTTCTGGGTAATAGAGTACAATATGAGAGGTTTACTGTTCCGAAATGACAACGTGAAGAGCTTATCAATTCAAATTTACATATGGGAGATGTCGTGATGAAGCTGGCTCAAAAAACAAACGAGGAACTTCAGAAAATTCACCTAGAGGCGCTAGAGCAGTACGAGGATTTCAAAAGCCTGAATTTGCAGTTGAATATGGCCCGTGGTAAGCCTTGCGCTGAACAGTTGGATTTGGCGTTGGGAGTCCTGGAAGCCCTTCGTGCCCGGAGTGAGTTTGCAAATTCCAACGGCGATGACTGCCGGAACTACGGCGTTTGGAACGGTTTGCCGGAAATGCGGGAAATCTTCAGCAAAATGATGGAAGTCCCCGCGGATTTGATTATCCTGGGCAACAACTCCAGCCTGCAAATGATGTTTGATTGTATCTCCCAAGGATTTACCCATGGCTTTGGGGGTTGTAAGCCCTGGTGCAAGCAGGAAAAAGTCAAGTTCCTGTGCCCCGCTCCTGGATATGACCGGCACTTTGCTGTGACAGAATATTTTGGCTTTGAAATGATTCCGGTCCCCATGCTCAAAACCGGCCCGGATATGGACCTGATTGAGCGTCTGGTGGCGAACGATGATACCATCAAGGGGTGCTGGTGCGTGCCTAAATACTCCAACCCCACCGGTATTACTTATTCCGATGAAACAGTCCGCCGGTTCGCTGCCTTAAAGCCGGCAGCGAAAGACTTCCGCATTATGTGGGATAATGCCTATTGCGTTCACGACTTGACCGACACTCCGGATACGCTGCTCAATCTTTACGATGAATGCTTGAAGCAGGGGACAGAGGACCAGGTGTTGTTCTTCGCTTCTACTTCGAAGATTTCCTTCCCAGGCGCAGGCGTGGCAGCTTTGGGGGCCAGCAAGGCGAATATTGTGGATTTGAAGCGCCGGATCACCACCCAAACCATTGGCCCGGATAAGCTCAATCAGCTGCGGCATATTTTGTTCCTGCACGATATTGACGGTGTGCTTTCCTTGATGCAGGGCCACCGGAAGATCCTGGAGCCCAAGTTCCACATTGTGGAAGATTCCCTGGCCCAGGAACTCGGGGATTTGGGCATTGCAAAGTGGAGCGAGCCCAACGGCGGTTATTTTGTGAACCTGGACGTAATGAACGGTTGCGCTAAGCGGGTTGTCTCCCTTTGTAAAGAAGCTGGCGTAATCCTCACCGACGCTGGCGCGACTTTCCCCTACGGCGCAGACCCCAATGACAGCAATATTCGGATTGCTCCCAGTTTTCCGCCTCAGGAAGAACTGCGCCAGGCAATGCACTTGCTGTGCATCTGCGTACGGCTGGCTGCCAGTGAGAAATTGCTTTCGGAACGGCAATAAGGGACATCAGCAAACCATAAGAGCATATGAGAAGGGCTGTCCGTTATACGGGCAGCCCTTTTGTCATGTGCGATTCGTTTGTTTTTCTGTTTCGATGTGATTGCCTTTTTCCACTAAAGGCGGCAACGCTCCGGTTTCCAAAAAGGCAGCATAAAGGGTGCAAAGCCCGAGAACATAAAAAAGAATCCAAATGCTCCTTCCCACAAGGGAAAAATAAACAGCGGCCAAAGTGGCCAAGGGGTGGATTTTCACAGTGGAAGACACCAGTTTCGGTTCTACCACCTGACGGATACAGGTGATGACCAGCCAGCCGATCACAATGCCAAATGCTTTGGCGTACTCCCCGACCAGCAATTGGTAAAGGGCCACCGGGGCCAAAACCATTCCAGGTCCAAGCACCGGCAGAACATCGGCCACGGCTGTAATGATCCCAATGATCAGAGGATAGGGAACACCCAGCACAGCCATGATCACACAGGTTTGGCAGAAAGTGAGAAAATAGAGAAAAAGATAGGATAGCAGGTACTTTCTCCCTGTGCCCCCGGAATTTTTCACAGCGCTTTTTACATGAAAGGCTGCTGTTTCCGAAAGAAATCCCCTGCCCCAGGACAGCAGTTTCTTCATGTCCCTGGCAAAGAAGAATGCCGCACAAACTGCCACGATCACTAAAGTCACCACAGTGGGAAGAGAGGTGAGAAGATTCAGGACAGTCCCCATACAGGCGGTCACCAGATCCATGCTGTTTCGCAGCGCCTCTAAAATTTCCTGTTTGTGGAGCTCTACAAATTGCAAATCAAACTGTCCGAAAAAGTCTCCGGCTTGATTGAGAAACTCTGTCACAGGCTGGGAAAATTCCGCAAATCCATTTTGTGAGACCCGGGTGAGAAACGCTGAGATTTCCCGCACTGCCAAAACACCTAACAATGTCAAAATGCCGCAAAGCGCTAACAGCGCCAATATAGTAGCGAACAAGGTGGCCACGCCTCTGGAAAGGGAAAAGCGTTTTTGAAAAAAAACAATTACCGGTTGTACCGCCAGCGCGATGAGGAACCCAGCGAGAAAGGGGAGCGTGTAAAAAAAGGTTTTCACCCAGAGGAAAAAAAGCAGCGAATAGGCCGCGAAAAAGAAAAATAGTGGAAACAAACGTTTCCAGCGCGCAAGTTGAAACATGGCGTAACCCTCCCGCGTTCCATTACTCTATGTAGTATGAGCTGGTTTCCAGGGTTATACGCAGGCCAGACAAAAAAAGAACCCGCATTTTGCAATGCGGGAAGACTCATTTTTCGTTGCCGGTTAAGAGCCATTGAACAGGTACGTTTAAAATGTCGGAAAGAGCAAGCAATTCGAAATCGGTAACATACCGGATTTGGCCCTCCAGCTTAGAAAGGCCGGAAGCGCTGAGATCCACACCACGTACCTGTAATTGGGCCAATAATTCTTTTTGCTTCATACCCTGCTCTTTTCGCGCTGTCTCCACGCGAGAACCAATTAGATTTTTATTTCCTAACGGTTGATTGCGTAGCCTCATGTCGGAATATTCCTCCCAGTATACATAATATTTGTCCACGCTTTTCTACATTATAAGGAACACTTGCTGAAAAAGCAAGAGGGCATTTGAGAAAATAGTTGATAAAATAAAATATTTTTGCGATTTTTTTGCAAAAACCCCGTTTTTTTAAGAAATGGCGGAAAAATGAAATTATAGTCTGTACATTTCCCGGGAAAATGCTATAATGGAATGAACCCAAAAAAGAGTCCTTAGCCAATAGAACAGGGGATGTGGAACATGAACAAATGCAGCTATCAAGAGTCCAATTTGACCATGCTGACCGACTTCTATGAACTGACCATGGCAAACGGATATTTTGCCCACGGTTTTCAGGACACCATTTGCTATTTTGATATGTTTTTCCGCAAAGTGCCTGACAAGGGCGGCTTTGCCATTATGGCAGGGGTGGAGCAGCTGGTGGACTACTTGAAAAATTTAAAATTTACGGAAGAGGACATTGAGTTCCTCCATTCCAAACACATATTCAGCCGGGAGTTTCTAGAATATCTCCGGAACTTCCGCTTCAGCTGTGATGTATGGGCGATCCCGGAAGGAACACCCATTTTCCCGGGTGAGCCTATTGTCACAGTCCGGGGTCCAGCCATTCAAGCTCAGTTTGTGGAGACAATGGTGCTTCTATGCATCAACCATCAAAGCTTAATTGCCACCAAAGCTAACCGGATTGCCCGGGCAGCCCAGGGACGTGCGGTTATGGAATTTGGTTCCCGGCGTGCTCAAGGCTTTGACGGGGCAATGTTAGGGGCCCGCGCCGCTTATATTGGCGGTTGTGTAGGGACGGCCTGCACCATCAGCGATCAGAAATACGGCGTGCCCGCCCTGGGGACCATGGCCCATAGCTGGGTGCAGTTGTTCCCCACAGAGTACGACGCATTTAAGGCGTATGCCCAGTCTTATCCGGGAAATTGTATGCTTCTGGTGGACACATACAACGTGTTAAAATCCGGCGTGCCCAACGCTATTAAAGTGTTCAACGAAGTGCTGGTGCCTCAAGGATTCCGTCCCGCAGGTATCCGCATTGACAGCGGCGACATCACCTATCTTTCCCGGAAGGCCCGGAAGATGCTGGACGATGCTGGCTTTGAGGATTGTCCGATTTGCGCTTCCAACTCTTTGGACGAATACATTATCCGGGATATGCTGATGCAGGGCGCCAAGGTAGATTCCTTTGGCGTGGGCGAACGGCTGATCACTTCCTCCTCCGAGCCTGTGTTCGGCGGTGTATATAAGCTGGCCGCTGTTGAGGATTCAGAGGGAAAGATTATCCCCAAGATCAAAATCAGCGAAAATGTCTCAAAAATTACCACACCTTGCTTTAAAAGTGTTTGGCGGCTGTTCGATAAGGAAACAGACAAGGCTATCGCCGATGTGATCACCTTGCATGACGAGGTGATTGACGATGAAAAGCCCTATGTGCTGTTCGATCCCGAGCATACCTGGAAGCGCAAGACCGTAGAGAATTTCACTGCGGTGCCGTTATTGCAGCCTATTTTCCAGGGGGGCGAGTGCGTTTATACTCCCCGGGCGCTGAAAGCCATCAAGGCCTATTGCTTGGCTCAGGTGGATTCCCTGTGGGAAGAAGTCACGCGTTTTGAGAATCCCCACAACTATTATGTGGACCTTTCTCAAAAGCTGTGGGACGAAAAGAACCGTATGCTTTCTGAAAAAGCCTATTGACAAGGGCGGACAAGCTCTTATACAATAAAAGACATGTGAGCAGGCTGGACGGTTGCGGGCGACGCGCGAAAGCGCCCGTCTGAGGAAAGTCCGAGCTCCCCAGGGCAAGAATAACGGCTAACAGCCGCCGGGGGCGACCCCAGGGAAAGTGCAACAGAGATATACCGCCGGGATTTCCCGGTAAGGGTGGAAAGGCGAGGTAAGAGCTCACCGGCGCGCGGGAGACTGCGCGGCCCTGTAAACCCTATTCGGAGCAACACCGTGGAGGAACATTTAGCGTAGCCCTGCGCGTTCCGAGGAGGTGGCGCGAGCCTGGTGGCAACGCCAGGCCAAGATAGATGACTGTCCACGACAGAACTCGGCTTATAGGCCTGGTCACATTTGGAAAAATAGGGGAATATCCCCATAGAAAAGCCCTCGGAAGTTTGCCTTCCGGGGGCTTTTTTACAGTGCGGATCCATGAAAATACAGTGTATAGGATTGGGGTAACGAGAGAACTAGGGTGGGAATGGTCTCGCCGGAACGATGGTCGGTCAGGGAATATACAGCTGTTCCGGAACGGCCATCGGAAAAATGAAATGTGTAAATCAAGCTGCCCTCTGCAGTTTGCTCCATCAATTCGTAGGAACCCTGAAACTTCTGGCTGTTTTCTTCAGAAATCTGCCATTGACCGTCCTTTGCTTGACAGGTTATCGTTCGAATCGAAGCCTGGGGATAGCTTTCTGCCAGCTGAGGAGAACAGGCAACGATCTTACCGGTTTCCTCTGTAAGAGCAAAGCTCATGGACCATAGCTGGCTTTCCAAGGAAGACGCTTTGCCAGTGCAACCGGATAGGATTGCTGTCAGCAAAACGGCTAGACAAATTCGGATCCACGTTTTCTTCATAGGTTATTTCCTTTTGCTTCGATACACTTTCACCCCGAAGTACGTAGCACAGACGAGAGCAATCCCGGCGGCTACAAGCAAGAGGGGAGAAAGGTCGATGGCTCCCACAATCTGAATGGAAGTACTGCCTTGAGCAGAACCAATGGCATTTTGAGGTACCCATAGATCTAAGGTAGAAATAAATAAAGCCACAGCTCCTATACACACTACGCAGGATACAATCAACCCTACAAGGGCCGCTCCGCCAAAATGAGTTCCGAGGGAACCTTCCACATTCCGAGCGTACTCTTCAGGGTCCCCCAGCCGTTCAATGATCTGGCTTTCGGATTCTCCATGCTTGATTGCAGAGGAAAAAATTTCTTCCAGGTCACGCAGCACTTCCCGTTTTTGCTTTCGTGGTAGAACGAGATAATGCCTAACCTGCCTGATGTATCTCTCTTTCATTGTGCCGCCTCCTTGAAGCTTTTAATAAATCCGTCCACGCATTTTGCGTATTCCGACCAGAAGGATATCAGTTCTTCCAACGTTTCCTTGCCTTTTTCCGTCAGCGAATAGTATTTCTTGGAGCCTCCATTGGCAGCGGAAGGAGCTAACCGTGAACGTACCAGTCCTGCTTCCTGTAACCGGTAAAGTATCGGGTAAATCGTACCTTCCCGCGCGTACCCTAACACTTTGGCCCCGCTGTCGTTCAGCTGTGTGAGAAGCTCATACCCATAAGTTTCCTTTTGCGCGATAAGACTGAGAAGAATCATCTCCAAGGAACCTTTTTTAAATTGTTGCGCATACCGGCTGTCCATGGCATTTCTCCTTTCCATCAGTATTTAGCATCACTAAATACCATAGCTAAATTATAGCATGCTTTAGAGAATTGTCAATAGAAAAAAGAGATACGGGTTTCCCGGTGAGCAAAAGAAAAAGGACGCTGTAAAGCGTCCTTAAAACAGGCAATTGCATAGAGTGAAAGAGTCAGCGCCCTTCCCAGTTTTTCAGAATTTCCTCAGAGGAACGGGCCATTTCCAGGGAAAAATCAGAGACATACTTCCGGTTATAAAATGCCTTTGCCCGGTCATTGCTGTAATATTCCAGCAGTTCCTCATCAGTCAAGTCGTGGTATTCGTTTTCAAAAACAATCATTTTCTGAGGGAAACGGCTTGTTTGGGGACGGTCTTTCTGTTGCTGGGTGGGATACCCAAACACCAGCATGGAAACTGGCGCCACAAACTGGGGGAGATGGAACATGTCACGATGCTGTTCCCATTGCTCGATAATATCCCCGATGTAGCAGGAGCCGATCCCCAAGCTTTCCGCAGCTACGCAAGCCGCATGGGCGGCAATAACGGTGTCATTAGTGGCCAGGATCAGGTCGCTCAACCGGGGGTTGGGGATATTCTCACAGCCAGCCTGCTGAAATTTCCGAACCCAGCGGCGGTAGTCTGCCAGAAAAACCAAGACCATAGGAGCAGTGGCGATAAAAGGCTGATGATCGCAGGTGACGGCAAGCTGATCTTTCAAGGTCTGATCGGTCACGTCCAAAATGGAGTAAAGCATGGAATTTCCCGCGGTGGGAGCGCGCATGGCTGCTGCGAGAATGGCTTGTTTCTCTTCCGGTGCAATGGGCTTGGGTTCGAATACCCGCACCGATTTCCGGTCCATCAATACTTTCAAAGTGTCGTTCATGGAAATTTTCCCTCCTACAGTTTTTAAGAATATTTCGAGCGGCTTTTCCACGACTGCCGCGGGAGCGGAAGACCGGATGAATCAGCGGCTGTATTTTCGCACCAGGCAGGAGATAACGCCTGCGGCACACAGCCCAAAGAGGACATTGTGGAGGGAGCCATAGACATCCAGGGCTCCCTTTATGCCGTACAGGATTTCCGGTGATTCCGGGATAAAACGGTTGAAAAGGAACGCGGCATAGGAGGAGACAAAGACCGCGATAAAGGAGAACATCCCCCGTCCGGTGTCCTCTTTCCAGGAAGAGAAG
>DXXH01000069.1:0-3458 GCA_019416395.1 Clostridiales bacterium | reverse complement strand
GCTTTTCCATATCGTATGGTGACAAATAGAGCGTCTGCCGCTGTAAAAGCTGTTTTCAGTATAACATAAGCGGTTTGGCGTGTAAATAAAAGGCTGAAAGAACTTCCAGTTTTCCGGCAAGGTGGTAAAATTTCCAATATCGCTTTGCAAAAGTCATACAAATCAGTTATAATGGCCTTGTTCATCGTAGATTTAAGAATCTGCTGAAACTCGTTAAAGGAAGTGTATTGAAAATGAAAGTTGCTGTTATTGGTTGCGGTACTATCGCCAACGCTGCTCACATTCCCTCTTATTTGAACAATCCGGAAGCTGAAATCAAGTATTTCTGCGATATTATCCCGGAACGGGCTCAAACTGCCGTGGAGAAGTATGGATGTGGCACTGCAGTGGCGGATTATCACGATGTGTTGGCTGATCCGGAAGTGGAAGCAGTCTCCGTCTGCACACCCAACAATGTTCATGCCCAGATTGCCATTGACGCGCTGCGGGCTGGAAAGAATGTACTCTGTGAAAAGCCTGCTGCCCGTACTTATCCGGAAGCTCTGGAGATGCAGAAGGTTCAGCACGAGACTGGTAAAGTTTTGAATATCGGTGTGGTCAACCGTTTTAATGACAGTGTGAACCGCATCAAAGAGTATATCGATCAAGGGAAGCTTGGTACAATTCATCATGTTTACGTCAGCTTCCGGGCACACCGCTCCATTCCTGGCCTGGGCGGCGCTTTTACCACCAAGGCAATCGCCGGCGGCGGCGCCTTGATTGACTGGGGCGTTCACTATCTGGACATTGTCATGTATTGCTGTGGAGATCCCAAGGTAAAAACCGTTACCGGTGAAACCTTCTGCAAACTGGGCAAGGATATGGAAAACTATGTATACACCGACATGTGGGCAGGTCCCCCCAAGTACGACGGCGTATACGATGTGGACGATTCCGTTACTGGTATGATCCGCACGGAAGGCCCTGTGATCACCTTGAATGGTGCTTGGGCCCAGAACATAGGCGAAGCGGAACAGTACATTGACTTCATGGGGGACAAGGGCGGTATTCGTCTGCACTACGGAAAAGACTTTACTGTTTACACCACGGAAAATGGGGCTCTGGTGGACTTTACCCCCAAGTTCCAGATGCGTGATCATTTCCAGAACGAAATTGACGCTTTTGTGGATTGCGTGAAAACCGGCAAGAAGCTGCCTTCCCATATCGATACGGTGATTGTCACCGCAGAAATGATGCAGGCGATTTACGATTCTGCCGACAAGCATCGGGAAATTGTTCTGGAGTAAAAGGTTAGCTTTGAAAGGAGTAAATGGTTATGTATCCGTTTCCCATAGGCGTTATGCTGGATTCCTTCCGTACCGATATCAATACCGCTTTGGACAAAGCCAAGTCCGTTGGAGCGAAAGGAATTCAGGTGTATGCCACCAGCGGAGAGATGTCGCCCAAAGCGATGACTGCGGAGCGGCGGCGTGAATTTCTCAAGGCCGTCAAAGATCATGGCCTGGTGATTTCCGCGTTGTGCGGCGATTTGGGTCAAGGCTTTGGCAATGCTGAAAAGAATCCGGAGCTGATTGAGGAATCCAAACGGATCCTTGATTTGGCGAAGGATCTGGAAACCGATGTGGTTACCACTCACATTGGCGTGGTGCCCAGTGACAAGAACCACCCCCGGTATGCGATTATGCAGGACGCGTGCGGCCAGTTAGCGGCTTACGCCGATTCCATGAATGCCCATTTCGCGATCGAGACTGGGCCTGAAATCGCAGTGACGCTGAAGGGCTTCTTGGACGGGTTGCATTCCACAGGCGTAGCGGTGAATTTGGATCCTGCGAATTTTGTCATGGTGACCGGGGACGATCCGGTGCAGGCAGTGTATACTCTGAAAGACTACATCGTTCACACCCATGCCAAAGATGGCCGGCGGCTCCATTTCGTGGAACCGGAAGTCCTTTACGGACTGTCGGAATCCGATATGTTGCAGGACAGCTCCTACATTGAGCTTCCCTTGGGACAAGGCGACGTGGACTTCCCCAAGTACTTAAAAGCGCTGGAAGATATCGGTTATACGGGCTTCCTCACCATTGAAAGGGAAGTTGGAGATAACCCCACTGCGGATATTGCCATGGCGGTTCATTTCCTCGAGGAACAACTTCGGTAAAACGCAATAGACAAAAATCGCTTCCAAAAGTTTGGAAGCGATTTTTTTGTGAAACCGGTTGTAAAATGTTCGGCGCTGTGGTAGAATCTCAACGGTTTGGCAAAAAAGGGACATTTCCTATTGGAAGGCAATTAGAAGATTGTTCCCGGAAAGTTAAAAGAGGGATAAAGCATGGCTACAGGAAACGGTCAGGAAAGCGGACAGCGGAAATGGAGCTCTTTTCTCACAAAAGAGAACATCAAAGCGTTTTTGCTGGTGAACCTTGGAGTCTTACTTTTGACAATGGGAGTATATTTCTTTAAGATTCCCAATAACTTCTCCACGGGCGGCGTCAGTGGCTTGTCCATTATTCTGGGAAGCGTGACTCCTTTCCTGTCAACGGCCACGTTGATGGCGATAATCAATGTGCTGCTTTTAGGAGTGGGCTATTTATTTCTGGGGCGGCAGTTTGGATTTTGGACCACCTATTGCAGTTTGATGTATTCCTTTGAGACTTGGATCCTGGAAAAAATCATTCCCATGGATAAACCTTTTACCGATCAGCCTCTTTTGGAGTTGTGCTTCGCCATGATGCTTCCCGCGGTGGGATCTGCACTCATGTTTAACTACAATGCGTCCAGCGGCGGTACGGACATTGTGGCTATGATCTTGAAAAAATACACGGGTATTTCGGACATTGGCAAAGCGTTGTTTGTCAGCGACAGTGTAATCGCTATCGCTTCCTGCTTTTTCTTTGGCATAGAGACGGGCATGTTCTCTATTTTGGGCCTGTTCATGAAAGCGTTCGTGGTGGATTCTGTCATTGAAAGCATCAATCTCTGCAAGTTTTTCTCCATCATCACTTCGAAGCCCCAGGAGATCTGCGATTTTATCATTAAAGATCTGAAACACAGTTCTACAGTGGTTGACGGTGAAGGAGCCTATTCCCATACGGACCGCAAGGTGGTGCTTACCGCGGTTCGCCGTGGAGAAGCGGTACGGCTGCGTCAGAAGTGCAAGGAAATCGATCCCCATTCCTTTATGTTCATTACAAATACCAGTGAAATTATCGGAAAAGGATTTCGTTCCGACTGATTTTATGAACTTGGAAAAGGGCTGCTTTGGCAGCTCTTTTTCTTTTTCTGTCCGGGGTTTCCAATACAGAAATCCAATTGAAAACCCACCTTTTTTGTGGTATCCTTGTAGAAAAAGGAATGGAAAGCCACATGGCTTAAAACCGGATAGGGAAGGGAATCATGGAAAATCAATATAAGGAAGAATTTCGCGCAATTTTTCAGAAGCATGTGACCAGAACAGGGGG
>DXXH01000068.1 GCA_019416395.1 Clostridiales bacterium | reverse complement strand
GAAGGAAAACTTCCACGGATCCGGCCAATTTCTCAGGCAAAATACCAGGTTTCAAACAGTTCCAGGGCATTGGCGTACTCCCGGGTGGTGGGGGAACCGGAGATCACCGGGAAATACAGGATAAACAAGACCAAACACGCCCCGGTAAACGCCACCATCAGCAGCGTGGCGGCAGAACACTCCACCCCGCCTGGGAAAGCCAGCCGCCGGGTAAAAGACCCCTGCCGGGAAATCAGGAAGAAAAGGCCGCACAGCGCCACCACCAAAAAGGGTACCGCTGTAAAGTAGTGATAAATGAAGGTCAGTCTGGAAATCAGCACCCAGGGAAGGTACACCGAACCAAACCCGGCCAACACCAACGCCGTCCAACGGCTGCGCTCCTTCCACCAAAGCCAGGCCGCCCCCAGCAAAGCTGGGATCCCGGACCACCACAGTAAGGGATTGCCAAAGGCGGAAATAGTGCTGTAACCGCTTTGAGTGTCTCCGGCAAAATACCAGATGGGCCGGATATCGAAAGGCCACTCATACCAGGGCGAAGCAAAGGAGTGCTCTGCCACCAGGTGCGCATGATAGTTAAACATGGTCACCTGATAATTCCAGAAGGCCCACAGCAGCTTATCCACATTGTGAGGAAGAGTGGTCACAGGCAGGAACGCTGTAAAGTAGATCACCATAGGCAAAGCAATGAAAAACAGGCAGCACCACAAGCACAGCTTTCCACACCTCCACAGCAGCTCCCGGCCTTTTTCTCCCTGCCGCCGTGTTTCCAAAAAGGTAAACCACAGCTTTCCAAAGTACAGCGCCGCCAAGCCCAGAGCGCCGTACGCCGCCGTCCACTTGGAAGCTATCCCAAGCCCGGTAAACACACCGCAAGCCAGCAAGGGCGGCAACAGTTTCCCCCAACCGTCTTTTTTCAAATCACGCTTGAGGAACACGGTCATGGCATCGTACATCAACAGCAGGAAAAAGACCGCATAGGTATCAATGGTGGCAATGCGGGTCTGGGTGAAGTGCATAAAGTCAAAGGCGAACAACACCGTTCCCATTACACAGAACCGGGTGCTGCCAAACAGCTGTTTTAACCAGTGGTACAACACTGGCAGCATCAGCACCCCAAACAGCGTCCCCATAAATCTCCAGCCAAAAGGATTCATGCCAAACAGCCAAATTCCCAAGGAGATGATCAGTTTTCCCAAGGTGGGGTGAGTATTCTCATAAGGCTCCAGGCTCAAAAGATACTCGTACGCTGTGCGGACATGGTAAATCTCGTCAAAATAGGTGGAATTCTCATAGGTGGTCTTTAAAGGGACTACTCCCTGCTCGTCGATCAAGGCCTGCGACTTTGGCCCTTCCGCCGTGACGGCGGCCAACACGGGAACCCCCGTATATTTCAGCCCCGCTTCATTCAAGGTCACGCTGCCGTCCAAAGGGGTCAGCCGGACATAGCGCCCTGGGGTGGACAAGGTATACTGCTTCCAGGCAAACACACTGCCATCGGTCAACGTCCCGCAATCCACCCAGGAAACACCGTCCTGGCTTGTCTCCACCTGGACATTTACCCCTACCCGGGCAGCGTAATGGTTGTCATCTGGAGCAATGCCCGTCAGATAAATCAGCGTATCGCACTCCCCGTCTGCAGTGAGCACCACCTGCTCCCCCTGCTGGGGAGTCCAGGAAGTCAACGCTGTCTGGGTATCTCCCAAATGATAAAAGGCAAAACAGGCATACACCAAGGTGACCACCGCCATGGCGACCCAGTCTTTCACTCCAAAGCGGCTACTGGTCCGGGAATGGTCCACCAGGGGACCAGGTGCGAACGCTTTTCCTTGCAGGATTTCTCCTTTGAGGAACACACGATATCCCACCCAGCAAAGATATCCTATGGCTGCCAGCTGCCCAGCGGAAAAAAGCCGGGTAATCCAGGTGTTCGGGTTGTAATTCCCCACAAATTTCTGGAACAAGTACAGCACATATGCCACGTTGGCATAGCTGGTGGTAGCCAGCAAAGCGAACCCCCGCAAAAGCCCTGTATCCCTGACAAACACAAAGGAAAGCAGCGTGAAGAACAAGGCCGGAAACAGGTACCGTTCGTGCATCTTCACGGAAAAAGCATACATTACCGCCATGAGCAGCGCAGGGCTATAAAACACCACTTCCCGGCTTTTGGCACGAAACACCAGAATCCCGCAAAGAACCGTGGCAATGACCGGACCCAAGAAATCCAGCAGGTTTCCGGCAACACCTGGGGGAAGTGTTTTCCAGTTCCAGCCGATCAAGGCCCAAACGTTGTATGCGTTGACCGAATAATAATTGTAATAGTCCAAAGTGGCCTGGTAACGCTGGAACAACCACAGGAAATTAAACCCCTGGGTAAAGGGCAATGCCACCAACAGCACAGTTCCCAGGGTCAGCACCATGCCCAGTCCCAGCTTCAGCCATCTCTTCCGCCGCAAAGTGAAAAACAAATACAGCGGGGCAAAGACAAGCATCTGGGGCTTGCAGGCGATGGACAATCCAAACAGCACTGCCGAAGGCACATACCGTTCCTGATAGAGCAGCAACACAGAACCCAGCACAATGGCCGTACAGAAGGAATCCGCCTGGCCCCACTGAGAAGAATTCAAAAAAACCGCCGGGCAAAACAGATAAGCGCCTGCTAAAAGCAGCCCACTTTTCTCTCCTATCTTCCGCCGTGCCAGAAACAACACCGCTCCCCCACAGAACAGGTCGGCAAATATAGACGGCAGCTTGATCAGAAGCGTATACCCTTGAGACTCCACAGGCAGCCCAAGCAGCAGCCGGAGCTTCTCCAAAAACACCAGCACATAGAGATAGCCCGGTGGGTAATCCAAAAAAATGTCCTCGTGATAAATCTGCTGGAACCCTACGGTATTGGCCAGATAGGCCCAGGATTTAAAGGTATCCGTATCCGTGGTAAAACCCTCTGAGTGATATCCCAAAAGGATCCGGAACAAAAACGCTGCCAAAAACAGCAGGCAAGCCCCCACAGCAAAGCCTTCCGTTTTTAGAGAATCCTGGGAAAATTTGCGGCCAGCCCAAACAAACACCACGCCGCCAAATACCACTGCCGCCAGTGCGCCAGCTCCCATGAAATCACTCCTTTCGTTGGTTGTGAAAAACCGCCAAATATTTCACGTTTCACGCAAAATAATGATTGACTGGCAAGAAAAATCATTGTAAGCTACAGTTATCAAGTATACCGTTTCTCCCTGGAAAAAGCAAACCTTTCCAGGGACCAGGCCAGAAAGGATTGAGTTGTATGAACCTGAAACCCCACCATTTCCACGAGGATCCGGAAATTCTCCACGTGGGAACTTGTCCCGACCGCAGTTATTATATCCCATACGCCGGGGAAAATGAAGCCGAAAAGAGCTGTTCTTCCCGGGTAATTTCCCTAAACGGCCCATGGGCGTTCCAATACTTTGACTCCTACAAGGAAGCGATTGACCCGGAAGAGGGGCTCGCCTTCGACGAAGAGGACATGGGGCAGATTCCCGTGCCTTCCTGCTGGCAGAATCACGGTTTTGGCCGTCACATGTACACCAATATCCATTACCCCTTCCCCTGTGACCCGCCCTATGTTCCCGAGGAAAACCCCTGCGGCCTGTACGTCCGCCACATCCACATGGAAGACCCGGCTGCTTTCCAGTGGTACCTGAACTTTGAGGGGGTGGATTCCTGTTTCTACCTGTGGGTAAATGGGGAATTCGCCGGATACAGCCAGGTGTCCCATTCCACCTCGGAATTTGACATCTCCAGCTTCCTCACCCCCGGGGACAACACCCTCGCCGTGCTGGTCCTACAGTGGTGCGACGGCAGCTATCTGGAAGACCAGGACAAGCTGCGCATGAGCGGTATTTTCCGGGACGTGTACCTGTTGGCCCGTCCGGAGAACCACCTGCGGGACTTTTTCGTGAAGGAAAGCTTCGCCCCGGATTTTTCTACCGCCCAGGTGACTGTGGAACTTTCCCTCTCCGGGGAATGCCCGGTGGAAGCTGTCCTCTACTCCCCTGCAGGGGAACCTGTGGGCACAGCCCATTCCCAGGGTGAACCCCTGGTCTTTGAGATTTCTTCCCCCATACTGTGGAATGCCGAAAATCCCGCCCAATACACTCTGATGCTCTCCACCGGGGACGAGGTGATTTCCCAGAAGGTAGGTCTGCGAAAGATTCAAGTGCAGGACGGCGTTGTGCTGCTCAACGGGGTGGCGATCAAATTCCGTGGGGTAAACCGTCACGACAGCGATCCTGTCACCGGGTATACCATCAGCCGGGAGCAGGCCCTGAAGGACTTGGCTCTGATGAAGCGCCACAATGTAAACGCCATCCGCACCAGTCACTATCCCAACGCCCCCTGGTTTTTGCAGCTGTGCTCGGAGTACGGCTTCTATGTCATCGCCGAAGCGGATATCGAAAGCCACGGCATGACTTCTAAACTGGGCGGCTATGATCTGGAATGCTATCCCGACGCGGCGGACGACCCTCAATTCAAAAAAGCCATTTTGGACCGGGTACAGCGAAGCGTGATCCGAGACAAGAACAACGCAGCGGCGGTGATTTGGTCCCTGGGCAACGAAAGCGGCTGGGGAGAAAACTTTGAAAATGCCGGACGCTGGGTAAAAGAATATGACCCGTCCCGGCTGCTGCACTATGAGAACTTCCTCACCTATCACAGCAACCGGACGCCGGATTTCTCCATGCTGGACCTGTACAGCCGCATGTACGCTTCCACGGAAGACGTCCACAACTATTTCAACGGTGGCGAGCTGGACAAAAATCTTCAGGGCCGGCGCATGCCCTTTATCCAGTGCGAATACATACATGCCATGGGCAACGGCCCCGGAGACGCTGAGGACTATCAACAGCTGATCATGAAATACCCCGGTTTCTGCGGCGGTTTTGTGTGGGAATGGTGCGATCACACCGTGTACGGGGGGACTACGCCGGACAACCGGCCCATTTACCGCTATGGCGGCGATTTTGGAGAATTCCCTCACGACGGCAACTTCTGCATGGATGGCCTGGTGTATCCCGACCGGACTCCCCATACAGGGCTGTTGGAATATAAAAATGTGATCCGTCCCCTGCGGGTGGAAAAAGTGGGAGAAACCACCTTCCGTTTCCACAACTATCTGGATTTCACCAACGGCGAGGACTTCCTCACCCTTTCCTATGAGGCCGCTCAAGACGGGGAAACGCTGTTTGGCGGGAATCTAGACCTGCCCCATTTGCCGCCTCACGGGGAAGCGGAAATCACCCTGCCTGAGCTTCCGGAAGGCGGTACCGCTACAGTAACCTTCTTCTATTCGGCCAAGGAGGACGGGCCTTTCTACAAAGCGGGGTATTCCCTAGGCTTTGATCAGGTGATCCTTTCGGAAGAACCCTTCTTCCTGGACGCCCCCAGCCAAGAGGGAGAACTCCAGGTAGAGGCCGGCCCTGACGAAGTGGTCTTCACTGGGGCGAATTTCCGCTATGTGTTTGACAATACCACCGGGCTTTTCTCTTCTATGGTTTACGGCAACCGGAATCTGCTTACCCGGCCCATGGAATGGAACACCTATCGGGCGCCCACGGATAACGACCAGTACATCGATCCCAAGTGGAAAGAGGTGGGATATCACCGGTCCACCGTACGGGTTTACAGCGTGGAACAGGAAGGCAACACCCTTTCCTGCCACTTGGGTATCTCCGCCGTGTACATCGCCAAGTTTGTAGACGTGCAGGCTTTGTGGACTGTAGATCCCCAAGGCCGGGTGGATGTGAAACTCCACTGCCAGCGGGATACCAGGTTCCCCTTCCTGCCCCGGTTTGGCCTGCGGATATTCCTGCCCCGGGAGTTTGGGGGAGTGGAATACTTTGCATACGGCCCCTATGAAAGCTATTTGGATAAGCATCAGGCTTCCCGGCTGGGAATTTACGCT
Source organism: Clostridiales bacterium (assembly GCA_019416395.1). GTDB lineage: Bacteria > Bacillota > Clostridia > Oscillospirales > Acutalibacteraceae > Acutalibacter. Next base: position 8,539 of record DXXH01000068.1, on the reverse strand, counting down.
CAAGATGTTGCCGCCATGCACGAGGACTACATCATGCCCCAGGAAAATTCCTCTCACATGGGCTGCCGCTACGTGACCCTGACCGATGGGGCTTACGCTCTGACCGCGGCTTCCGAACAACCCTTCTCCTTCAACGTGTCTCCCTATACCCAGGAAGAACTGGCCCAAAAGCGCCACAACTATGAGCTTACCCCCTGTGGGGACACGGTGCTGTGTGTCGACTACAAAATGAGCGGTGTGGGTTCCAACTCCTGTGGGCCCGCCCTTCTGCCCCAGTACCGGTTGGACGAGGAAACCTTCGACTTTGACTTCTCATTGCTGGTGGAATAAAGGGGGCGAACACCTATGGCAGTCTCCACAGAAGTACTTGGGACCTTTGTCCTGGCCCTGTGTGTGACCCTACTGGGCCCTGTCATTCTACTGGTTGTCCTGGGCGCGAAAGGAAAAATCTCCGGCCTGCCCCTGGGATTGGGATTCGCTTCGTTCTTTGTATCCCAAATTTTACTGCGCATCCCCTTGCTCCAATGGTGCGCTGGTCAGGAATGGTATCAATCCCTGGCCTCTTCGGCCCCTCTTGTCGTTGGCCTGGCCCTGTGCTTCACCGCCGGGTTGTTTGAGGAATCGGCCCGGCTGGGCGGGGTGGCTCTTTTAGGGCCCCGGAAACCCGCCTTTCCCGGTGCTCCCAAACGTCCAGGACACCGCACTTGGAAAGGCGCCCTTTCCTTTGGTCTGGGTCACGGCCTGTGCGAAACCATTTTACTGGTGGGTCTCACCCACTTAAACAATGTGATTTTCTGTCTTTTGCTGGGCTTGGGGGAAGATATGCTGGCATCCCTGATTCCGGCGGACCAGCTGGATTTAGTGCTGGAACAATTCGCCGCTGTGACTCCCTTGACCATTTTAGCGGGGTTGCTGGAACGTGTCTCGGCAGTACTGTTTCACATATTCGCTACGGGGCTGGTATTTTTGGCTGTGGCTACCAAGCGATGGTTTTTGTACCCGGCAGCGATCCTCTGCCACACGCTGTTCAATTGCGTGACACTGCTTCCTTTGGGGATCTGGCCCATGGAAGGCCTGCTGTTCCTGCTGGCCCTGGTTTGCGCCTTCCTATTCTGGAAAAGCCGCAGGTGGTTCCCCCAAACACAACCTGTCTAACCTTTCTCAACGAAGAAGAACCCTTCCGGAACTACCGGAAGGGTTCTTCTCATTTATTCAGATTTGCAGAGACACTCCCTCAATCGGGGAAAGAATACCGCAGAAACGGTTCACCCCAGCAGGGCGTTGTAGATGCTGTCCACCTGGCCATGCTTCAGATACACACGGGGGACCCGTTTGGAAAGCCCGCACACCACTTCATAGTTGATGCTGCCTTCCTTCTCCGCCAGCTCGTCGGCGGTGATCTCCTCTTCCCCATCCCGGCCAATCAGGGTGACCAAATCGCCCACCTTCACCTCTTCCAAGGCGCTCACGTCAGCCATCAGCTGATCCATGCAGATCCGCCCCAAAATCGGGCAACGCTTTCCACCAATGAGCACCTGGGCTCCGTGAGTGGCCAGGATTCTGGGATAGCCGTCGGCGTACCCCACCGGGACTGTGGCCACTTTCATCTGCCGGTCCGCCGTGAACACTCGCCCATAGCTGATCGTGCTGCCCGGCTGGACAGTTTTCACGTGGGACACCACCGAACGAAGGGACAACACCGGGGAAAGCTCCGGCCGGTTGCGCAGTTCCCCGGAAGGATACAAACCATAGATGACGATTCCAGCCCGAACCATGTCCAGATGGGAAAGGGGATAGTCAAACACAGCGGCGGAATTGGCACAGTGACGCACTTCAAAGGAAACATCTTCCCGCAACAGGGATTCGATCATTTCCTTAAAGCAGCCAAACTGCCGCATAGTGAAGGAGTCCCCATTCTTCCCCTCGTCCGACACAGCAAAATGGGTGAAAATCCCTTCGGGATACAAGCCCGGCAGCGTACAGGCGGTCTTTACCTCTTTCACCGTGGCTTCGTCCCGGCTGATATCCTGGTAGTAAAAACCAAGCCGGCTCATGCCTGTGTCGATCTTCACATGGATCTTGACCGTGACCCCTGCTTCCACTGCGAAATGGGAAAGCTCCTGGGCATACTCCAAACTGTAAACGCACTGGGAAACCCGGTGCTTTGCCAAAGAGGCCGCTTCTTCCGGAGGCGTATACCCCAGCACCAGCACAGGTTTCTCGATCCCGCCCAGCCGCAGCTGCAACGCCTCTTCCAGGTTGGATACTGCAAACCAATCCGCGCCCAGAGATTCAAATTCCCGGGCCATACGCACCGCCCCATGTCCATAGGCGTCCGCTTTTACCACACAGCATACCATGGCGTTCTGATCCGCCGCCTGGCGTACCGCTTTAAAATCTTGTGTCAGGGCGTCAAGATTGATCTCCGCCCAAGTACGACGCAATATCTCTTTCATAGAAACAGTTCCTTACTTAAAGTACTTCACACCGGACTCGAACAACAGCTGATCCTTTTCACCGGGAACATTCTTATACAGATCCGTGCCTTTCCGCTCGGAATGACCCATCTTGCCCAGCACACGGCCATCGGGACTGGTGATGCCTTCAATAGCGCACACAGAGCCGTTGGGATTCCAGAGGATATCCCCGCTGACAGTGCCTTCGGGATCCACATACTGTGTAGCGATCTGGCCATTCTCAATGAGCTGCCGCAAGGCCTTCTCATCGGCCACAAACCGGCCTTCTCCGTGGGAAACGGGAACCGTATGGAGATCTCCAGGGTTGACTCCTGCCATCCAGGGGGACTTCACGCTGGTGATCCGGGTGTACACCATACGGGACACGTGACGGCCCAGGGTGTTGAAGGTCAGCGTGGGATCGTCTTCCTTGGGCTCGGTGATCTTGCCGTAGGGCACCAGGCCCAGCTTGATCAGCGCCTGAAAACCGTTGCAGATACCCAGCATCAAACCGTCCCGGGCTTCCAGCAAATCCGTCACCGCCTGGGCGATCTTGGGATTCCGGAAAGTGGTGGCAATGAATTTGCCGGAACCTTCCGGCTCGTCGCCGCCGGAGAAACCACCGGGAATCATAATGATCTGGGCCCGGCGAATGGCTTTCTCCATACGGTCAATGGTCTCTTCAATATCCCGCACAGACAAGTTCTTGACCACCAGGATCTCGGTTTCGGCTCCAGCCTTCTCAAAGGCCCGGGCGCTGTCCACCTCGCAGTTGGTGCCGGGGAAAGCGGGAATGAATACTCTGGGACGGGCTGTCTTGATGGCGGGAGCTTTTCCTTCCCGCTTGGTCCACAGAGGTACATCTGCCGCTACAGGCACCGGCTCCGCATGGTTGGGGAAAATCTTCTCCAAAGTGCCCATCCAAGCGCCCACCAGTTCGTCCAGGGCAATCTGTTCCCCGTCCAATTTGACGTTCTCTTTGCTGGTGGTGTGGCCCAGCAGCACGGGAGACAGGGCAGGATCGGTGGAAAGATCGGCTTCGCTGGACAGTTCCACCACCAGCGCGCCTTCCTGGGGAGCGTACAAGGTTTCTTTGGAAAGGTCCGGCGCAAACCGGAAGCCCGTCTTGCTGCCGAAACACATGCGCAGCACACAGGCCGCTGCGCCGCCTTCACGGACCACGCCTGCGGAAACGATGTCTCCCAATTCTATATGCGCCAGCACGGCCCGATAATACGCTTTCAAAGCTTCCCAATCCGGCATGCCTTCCTCTGTTTCCGGAATGGGCAGCAGCATCAGGGTGGAGCCGGGCTCCTTCACGCTGGCGGAAAGGGTCTTGCTGGCCTTGGTCATGGACACGGCAAAGCTCACCAAGGTGGGGGGCACATCCAGCTGCTCAAAAGAACCGGACATGCTGTCCTTGCCGCCAATGGCGGGCAGCCCCATGCCCAACTGGGCATTCAAAGCGCCCAAAAGTGCTGCGGCAGGTTTACCCCACCGCTCCGGCACATCGTGGAGACGCTCAAAATATTCCTGGAACGTAAGCCGGGACTTCAAGGGATCCGCGCCCACAGCCGCCAGCTTGGACAGGCTTTCCACCACGGCGTACGCCGCCCCCTCAAAGGGAGAATACCGGGCCACTCCGGGAATATATCCATAGCTCATGGCCGTGGCGTCGTCTGTTTCGCCCTCTTCCAGAGGGATCTTAGCCACCATGGCTTCTTCCGGGGTCAGCTGGTACTTGCCTGCGAAAGGCATCAGCACTGTAGCCGCTCCAATGCTGGAGTCAAACCGCTCGGAAAGGCCCTTCTGGCAGCAGACTTCCAACCGGGCCATGTTGGCTTTCAATGCTTCCACGCCCTCTTTTCCGGCCAAAGCTTCCGGCACGGATTTCCGGTAATCCTGGCCCTGAGGAGCGGTGATTTCCGCTTCGGCGTTCTGGGTAACGCCGTTGGTATCCAAAAATGCCCGGGACAAATCCACCACCCGGTCGTTCCGCCACTCCATACGCAGCCGGGGTTCCTGGGTGACTACCGCCACCACCTGGGCGTCCAGGTTTTCTTCTGCGGCTTTCTGGCAGAATTCTTCCACGTCCTTGGGATCCAGCACCACAGCCATACGTTCCTGGGACTCGGAAATGGCCAGCTCAGTGCCGTCCAGGCCTTCGTACTTTTTGGGCACCTTATTCAAGTCGATTTCCAAACCGGGAGCCAGCTCGCCAATAGCCACGCAAACGCCGCCGGCGCCAAAGTCATTGCACCGCTTGATAAGCTTGGCCACAGAAGCGTTCCGGAACAACCGCTGGATTTTCCGCTCGGTGGGGGGATTGCCCTTCTGCACCTCAGCGCCGCAAACCTCTACGGATTTTTCCGTATGAGCCTTACTGGAACCGGTAGCGCCGCCAATGCCGTCACGGCCGGTAGCGCCGCCCAGCAGCACAATCACGTCGCCAGGCACAGGCTCTTCCCGCTTCACATTGGCTTTGGGAGAAGCGCCAATCACCGCACCGATCTCCATACGCTTGGCCACGTATCCGGGATCGTACAGCTCGGTGACCTGGCCGGTAGCCAAGCCAATCTGGTTGCCGTAAGAGGAATATCCCGCCGCAGCCCCTGTGGTGATCTTCCGGGAAGGCAGCTTGCCGTGCAGGGTCTTTTCAAAAGGCACGGTGGGGTCGCCGCTGCCGGTCACACGCATGGCCTGATACACATAGGCACGGCCAGACAGGGGATCCCGAATGGCGCCGCCCAAGCAAGTCGCCGCCCCGCCGAAGGGTTCAATCTCAGTGGGGTGGTTATGGGTTTCGTTTTTAAACTGGATCAGCCAGGTTTCTGTCTTGCCGTCGATGGTCACAGGCGCTTCGATGGAGCAGGCGTTGATTTCGTCGCTCACATCCAGATCAGGCACCAATCCCTTTTTCCGCAGGTACTTCCCGCCAATGGTGGCCATATCCATCAGAGACACAGGCTTGTCCTTTCCCGCGTACAGCTCATCCCGCAGGGAAAGATACTGCTTCAAGGCCCCTTCCACAGCTTGGCTCATCTTGCCTTTTTCAATGTCAATTTTATTCAAACGGGTGAGGAAGGTGGTGTGACGGCAATGGTCGCTCCAATATGTATCAATCACCCGCAGCTCCGTTACAGTGGGGTCACGGTGTTCCTGGTCCCGGAAATAGTCCCGGCAGAACGCCAAGTCGGACAAAGTCATGGCAAATCCCATGGAATCAAAATAGGTCTTCAATTCCTGCTCGTTCCAGGTGGTAAACCCGGTGACACGGGCCACATCGGCTGGCTCCTCCGCTTTCAGCTCCAAAGACTCCGGTTTCTCCATGGAAGCCACCCGGGATTCCACCGGGTTTACCAGATATCCCTGAATCTTCTCAAATTCCTGGTCGCTGATCTCCCCTTTCAGGGCAATCACTTTGGCGGTAAGCACTACGGGGCGTTCTCCCTGGGTGAGAAGCTGCACGCACTGTGCGGCAGAATCCGCCCGCTGGTCATACTGGCCAGGCAGGTACTCCATGGCGAAAACCCGGTATTCTTCCGGCAGCTGATAGTCTTCCCCATAAACACTGTCCATGTTGGGCTCCGAAAGAATCGTCCTGGCAGCTGCTTGGAATTGCTCCTCGCTGAGGTTGGATACATCATACCGGTTCAGAATGCGCACTTCCGTGAGTCCGCCGATTCCCAGATTCCCTTTTAAATCCGAAAGCATCTGCTGGGCCTCAATATTAAACCCCTTTTTCTTCTCTACAAATACCCGTGTAACCATGACTTCATCCTTTCTCCAGCAGGGAGCTGGGCAAAGAGTTTTTCAATAAAACCGCCCGAATGGCAGTTCATAAAAAAATCTGCGTTATCCAAAGACAAACCGCAGTGCACAACTTGGGGACAGGCGTAGCTTGGCTAGTAAAGAAATGTTTTTCACCTCGGAAAAACCGCGGGCGAAAAACAATTCACCCACTCCCATTCCTCGCGGCTCCGCCGCGGTGCGCGACTTGCGTCCAGGCGCAGCTTGGCCCCTTGTGTGTATCATTGTAACACAAGGGGCCAAGTTTATAAAGAAGGAAATCAAAGTTTTCTGTTTTTACGGAACTTACCAAGCTCCTGGGGAGAAACACTGCCCATATCGCCAATAGACAACGCTACCGAATGTTTGATGGGCTTCCATTCAATATTCCCGAACACTGCCACCAGCATGGCAATCCCAAAGCTGAATACAAAGAAGGGGAACGTAAACGAATAAGCGATTTTCTTCCCTCGGGAACAGCGGATCCGCTTCCACTCGGTAATCAAAGTCATAATGCCCATCAGATACATTGTCGCGTAGGAATTCACAGCGGACATAGTCAGGGACATGAAGAAGATCCCCATCTCCTGCCGGGCGGAAGTAATGCCCACCACCAGCATAATGCCGTTTAACACCAGGCTGATCACGGTGATCACCACCGCAGGAATGGCACACATCAGCATATCATAACAGGAGAAACTTCCCTCGCTGAGCATGGTGCGGGTCATACTGCCGCCCCGTTTGGCCACCACCTGCAAGTACCCCTTCACCCACCGTGACCGCTGAATGATGGACTGCTTGAAGCTGGTAGGCTGTTCGTCATAGGCGATGGCTGTCCCGCAATAGGCGATTTTTTTGCCTCGGGCTACCAAATCTGCGGTGAACTCCAGATCTTCCGTAAGCAGGAAGTATTCCCAGCCGCCCAGCTCGTCCAACAGATCCTGGGCAAACAGGAACCCGGTTCCGGACACGTTACAGCTGGTGCCCAGGTAATCCCTGGGCCGGTTTAAGTATTCAGACTCCCGCAGGAACCACAGGCCATATCCGGCGGTAATCCAGTTGTCGCCGAAATTCTTGGTATTCCGGTAACCAGTAACCACTTGATTCCCGTTGGAGAACACCTTATTCATTTCTGTGACGTAATGGGGATCCAGCAGGTTGTCGGCATCAAAAACAAAGTAGCCGTCATAGCGCTCTTCGGGGTAAGTTTCCCGGATTTTCTCCAACAGGAAGCGCAGGGCATACCCTTTCCCCACCTGCTCTTTATTCTGTCGCTCAAAAACCCTTGCTCCACAGGACGCGGCAATAGCGGCAGTGTTGTCGGTACAGTTGTCCGCCACCACGTAAATATCCAGCAGATCCTGGGGATAATCCTGCCCGCGGATACTTTCCAGCAGCTGGGCGATCACAGCGCTTTCATTCCGGGCAGCCACCAGCACAGCGTACCGGCACAGCTTTTTCGCGGTAAACACCCGGCGTCTTTGGAGCAGCCGCGCCACCGCGAACACGGCCTGATAACAGTAGCAAGCCGCGAATAGGGCTGCCATTAAAAAGTTGATCGTCGATAAAGTTTCCATAAATCTCTCCTCTCCCTGCTGAAAAAGCAGACAAAGAACTTTTCATCTCCACGGGGCAATCCGCCTTTCAGGATTTTTCCCATTGGCCAGACACACAAATCCCATCGCTGTTTCTAGATCTTTTCCTTTACAAAAGAAGCCGACAAAAGCTGTAGTCTCAGTATGTCAAAGATTTTTCAATTTTTTCTAAACGGTCCTATTCACAGCTTTCGCGGCTTTATTATAGCACACTTACATGATATTGTGAACGAATTAATAACAACACGACGATTTTCTTAAGAATTTATTAAGCCGACCCCGAAACTCAAAAAAATTTTGTAGATTTATAAATTGGGGCTTGCTTTTTTTACAGAAATCGTGTAAACTAATTAAGCAACAAAAAATGGGCGCTTAGCTCAGCTGGCTAGAGCACCTGCTTGACGTGCAGGGGGTCAAGTCCGTTAGCGCCCACCAAGATTAGTGGACGAAAATGATGCCACCCCGAAAAAACCCCGGAATTCCGGGGTTTTTTCACGTTTTGGAGAGCAAAAAAGTACCGTCACGGTGTGACGTTTTTGAATGATGCCACCCATGTCTGGCGGGATTCGAACCCTCGTAAATACATTAAATAACCGAATAAGCACCAGGCAGAAGCCGGAATCGAAAGATATTTTTTTCGACTCCGGCTTTTTTTATTTCCCCCTCAAAAAATTTATTTCAAACCCAGAGCGGAATCTG
>DXXH01000067.1 GCA_019416395.1 Clostridiales bacterium | reverse complement strand
GTCTGTCACCGATAGTGAGGCGTATGTCCACTTTGATCCGGAGAACAAGCCGGGTGTCAGCAATTTGATGGGGATTTATTCCTGCATTACCGGTAAGACCATGGAAGAGATCGAAGCCGAGTTCCAGGGCAAGGGCTACGGAGATTTCAAACCTGCCGTGGCGGAAGCGGTGATTGCCGAGCTGAAACCCATTCAGGAGCGTTATCAGCAGTTGATCAGCGATAAGGCGTATTTGGAGCAGTGCTATAAGGATAATGCTCCCAAGGCCCAGCGGATTGCCCGGAAGACCTTGCAGAAAGTGATGAAAAAGGTTGGGTATCTGCCCCTGTAAACATGGAAAATCCTTTGAACAGGCCTTGATGGAAAGGTTATAAAGGGACATTTTCCGCAGTTCGATAAAATAAAAACGTGAAAGGGAGCGCAGGCGTTATGCTTGCGCTCCCTTTATAATACTGCAAAAAATTTATTTATCGATGTATTCTCGCACATAGAAATCGGCGCCGATGCTTTCGCAGATACGTTTACATTCGTCGATTTCCTCTTTGGGCATGGTGCTGACCACGGTCATGCGCACATGGGGGACATTCAAAACAGCGCTGGCAGTAAAGCGAAGAATCCCGGGGAAGGCGTCCAGACCAAATTGGCTATGGCAAACAGCGTCGTAGCCCTCAGGGGTGCTGGCATTTAAGCTGACGGATACAGCGTCCACCCGGCCGTCCAGTTCCAAGGCGGCATTCCGGCCGGTAATCAGGTTTGCCAGACCGTTTGTGTTGATACGGATAAAGTGGGATCCATGAGCTTTCAATTGATCGCACAGCCACATCATGTCATTCCAGCGGCAGGCAGGCTCGCCATAGCCGCAAAACACCACTTCGTTATAGCGGTTCAAATCGTGGCGCAGCAATTCTTCCCAGATTTCCTCTTTGGTGGGTTCGCCGCCCTGATACCACAGGTTATCGGCATATAGGCTGCCAGAGCTGTTTTGCCGCAAGCAGAAATCGCAGTTGTTGCAGCACTGGTTGGTCATGTTCACATAGAGGTTGTTTTCATATTCATAGGTGATAGCTGCGCCGTACTTATTTTGTTCCATGTTCCAAAAATCCTTTCTCATGCAATCCCAAAGAGCTTACGGGTATTTTCCGCAGTGATATCCAATATCGCCTGGGGGTCGATCCCCCGGAGTTCCCCGATTTTCTCCGCCACAAAGGCAATCAGGGAAGAGTCGTTCCGTTTTCCGCGGTAGGGCACAGGGGCCATGTAGGGAGCGTCGGTTTCCAGCAGCAGCCGTTCCAAGGGGATTTTCTCCGCTACTTCCACAGCATGGCGGGCATTTTTAAAGGTGACAACACCACCCAGCCCAATGTACATTCCCAAATTCAGAATTTCCTGGGCGGTTTCCCAGCTTCCCGAGAAGCAGTGGACCACTCCGGCAGGCTTGTACTTTCGCAGAAATTCCACAGTGTCCCCATGGGCTTCCCGGTCGTGGATCACCACCGGCAACGCCAGTTCCTGGGCCAGTTCCAGCTGGGCGGCGAACACCTCTTTTTGACGGTCCCTGGGGCATTCGTCCAACCAGTGGTAATCCAGGCCAATTTCGCCTACTGCCACGATTTTAGGTTCCTTCAGCAGTGTTCGCAGTTGCTCCAGCCAGTCCTGGGGCAGATCCCGGGCGCATTCCGGGTGAATTCCCACGCCGCCGAAAATGTAGTCGTACCGGCGGGTGAGTTCCAAAGTAGCTTGAGAGCTTTTTAGATCAGCGCCCATGTTCACAATGCCGGCAACGCCTTTTTCCTGTAATACCCAGCCCAGAAGTTGTTCCCGGTCCTCGTTGAATTGTTCGTCGTCGTAATGGGCATGGGAGTCAAAAATGGAATGTATCATTGTTTTCTATACCTTTTCTCAATTTTACCGTGAAACCAGAGCAGCCAGCCCAATCCAGCCGTGCAGGCGGCTACGGCAATGACAGCGCCCACCAGTGCGGAAAACAAGGACAAAAGCCCGCCAATCCACCAGGGGAGGGAGTAGAAGATCCACATGCGGCTGTTGGCTTGGTTGTATGCAGGCACGTCGGTGACAGAATCCCGGGGGACAGTGGTGCCAGACCAGAACCACATGGGATCGGCCAGACGGCGGGCGTAAAGCCCGAACCCTAAAAAGATACCGGCGCAAACCCACATACAAACCAGCAGGATCAAATTCCCCAGCATCGTGATTCTCCTCTCACAAAATCTTTTTAGCAGAGCTTTGCCCCAGCGGGGATGCTGTCGTCTACGATCATCAGGTGAAGAGCTTCCTCACCTTTTTCCGTATGCACGGCGGACAGAAGCATACCACAGCTTTCCAGGCCCATCATTTTCCGGGGCGGCAGATTGACAATGGCAACCAGAGTTTTGCCGATCAGGTCTTCGGGCTCATACCATTTGTGAATGCCGGAAAGGATCTGCCGGTCCGTGCCGGTGCCGTCGTCCAAAGTGAAGCGCAGCAGCTTTGTGCTCTTCTTTACAGCTTCGCAGGCCTTGACCTTGACCGCCCGGAAATCACACTTGCAGAACGTGTCAAAGTCCACCTGTTCGGTGAGCTGGGGTTCCACTTCAATTTCCGGCTGGGGCTTGCGGGCTTCTTCCATAGCGGTGACCTGCTCCATGACCTCGTTGACGTCCAGGCGGGCAAAGAGAATTTCAGGCTTCTCTGTGACCTTGTTCCCGTTGGGATAAAGGCCGGTCTTTACCAGGTCGTCCCAATCCCGGGGCTGAGCGTTCAGCTGCTGGAAGATCTTTTCGCAGGTGCCAGGCATAAAGGGCTGAAGCAGGGAAGCTCCCAGGCAGATGCAGTCCACCAAGTTGTACAGGACGGTGGAAAGGCGGGGCTTGGATTCCTCGCTCTTTGCCAGAACCCAAGGCATGGTTTCGTCAATGTATTTGTTGCAGCGTTTAAACAGAGTGAAGATTTCGGTGATGGCATCAGCCACTTTCAAGTCAGCCATCTTGGCGGCTACCTTGTCCCGGCAGGCGGTTGCCACAGCCTTCAGGTCATCGTCCACAGCCTCTGCCGCTCCGGTATCACGCACCTCGCCGTCAAAATATTTGTTGCTCATGGAGATGGTACGGTTTACCAGGTTGCCCAGCGTGTTGGCCAGATCGGAATTGGTCCGCTCGCATACCAGCTCCCAGGTCAGGTTGCCATCGTTGTCGTAGGGCATTTCATGCAGCAGGAAATACCGCACGGCGTCTACACCGAACATGTTCACCAAGTCGTCGGCATAAATGATGTTGCCCTTGGATTTGCTCATCTTGCCGCCGTTCATCAGCAGCCAGGGGTGACCGAACACCTGCTTGGGCAGGGGAAGATCCAACGCCATCAGGAAAATGGGCCAGTAGATGGTGTGGAAGCGGATGATGTCCTTACCGATCAGGTGCAGATCCGCGGGCCACAGCTTCTGGAACTGCTCGGTGCTGTCCGCGTCGCAGTGGTAACCGATACCGGTAATATAGTTAGTCAAAGCGTCCAGCCAAACGTAGACCACATGCTTCGGATCAAAATCCACGGGAATTCCCCATTTGAACGATGTCCGGGAAACGCACAAATCCTGGAGACCGGGCAGCAGGAAGTTGTTCATCATCTCGTTTTTCCGGGCTACAGGCTGGATAAACTCCGGGTGGGCGTTGATGTGGTCAATCAGCCGCTGAGCGTATTTACTCATCTTGAAGAAGTAGGCCTCTTCCTTGGCAGGATGGACTTCCCGGCCACAGTCAGGGCATTTGCCGTCAATGAGCTGGCTCTCAGTCCAGAAGCTTTCGCAAGGGGTGCAGTACATGCCCTCGTAAGAGCCTTTGTAAATGTCGCCCTGCTCGTAAAGACGCTTAAAAATCTTCTGCACCTCGCGCTCATGATAATCGTCGGTGGTGCGGATAAAGTGGTCGTAGGACACGTTCATCAGGTCAAACTGTTCCTTGATGATCCCGGCAACCCGGTCTACAAACTCCTTGGGAGTCACGCCTTCAGCTTCGGCTTTCAGCTCGTTTTTCTGGCCGTGTTCGTCGGTGCCGGTCTGGAAGAACACATCGTAGCCTTCCATTCGCTTAAAACGGGCGATGCTGTCGGCCAAAACGATTTCATAAACATTGCCGATGTGAGGTTTGCCAGACGTATAGGCGATGGCTGTGGTGAGATAGTACTTTCCCTTGTTGCTCAATTTCAAAACCCTCCATTTTTACCTGGAACTTAGCTAGTAGTCGAACGGCGAGCTTGCAGGATTCAGCGAGTTAACCGCCCGGCATGCCTGGAGCGCAGCCCAGAGCGTTTTTGCATGGAACTTAGCTGGTAGTCGGGCAGTAAGCTTGCGGAATTCAGCGAGTCAACCGCCCGGCATGCCTGGAGCGCAGCCCAGAGCATTTTTGCATGGAACTTAGCTAGTAGTCGGGCAGCGGACTTGCGTAATTCAGCGAGTCAACCGCCCGGCATGCCTGGAGCGCAGCCCAGAGCGTTTTTGCATGGAACTTAAGCTGGTAGTCGGGCAGTAAGCTTGCGGAATTCAGCGAGTCAACCGCTCGACTTGCCTGGAGCGCAGCCCAGAGCATTTTTGCATGGAACTTAAGCTGGTAGTCGGGCAGTGGACTTGCGGAATTCAGCGAGTCAACCGCTCGACTTGCCTGGAGCGCAGCTCCTAGCGGAAAATCAGAGCGGAAAATACGGTGGCTACCATCAAAACAGCTAAAACCGCCGCGGTAATTCGAACGAACAATTTTCTGCGTTTGTCGTTGTAGCCTTTCATACTATCTATTCCTTTCCGAAGTAGATTTTCCTAAAAGCCGATAATTACTCTATAGTTTACCATTTTTCTCAGGGTTTGTAAATCCCCTCTGTTGTATCCTGAAAAAAACAGGCCTCCGGAAACCGGAAGCCTGTGAACGCTGGGAAGTAGTTTATTTGAGAAACCCCATTTTAGAATTCCAAAGGCAATGCCACATACCGCCTCTGGGAACCGGCAGCGTGGAAAACGCAACCGATAAACCATAGTCTGCCGCTGCTGTCCAAGTGCAGTTGAGAGTTTTCCAGATTGTAGTCAATGGGTGTGGATAAATCCGAAGAAGCACTTTCCGGATCTAACGTCCAATTTCGTAACGTGCCGTCCGGGTCCGGATCGCCGCCCACGCTGGTTTCCCAGAAGGAAACGTATTTGTCAAAGGCTTTTTCCAAAGCGTTCCGGGCAGCCTGCTGGTATTGCTCCGGAGTATATCCGGCTCGCTCCAGAAGAGCAGCACTGTCCAACTGCTGACCAGTGGTCATATCCACGTTAAATACTTGAAAGGAGATGGAGTCCAATTCATTTGTGCGGCTATAGGTCACAATAGACAGCACTTTGTCGGAAATGCTGGTATAATAGCCGATTTCCCAACAGACCGGTGCAATACCCGAAGTGAAGTTCTTTTGAATCCAATTTAATGTGTCGAAATACGTTCCGTTAATCGCTTCGTTGACCGCTTGTGTGTCCACGCCTTCCAATTCTATTTGGGGGACTTGGTACGTGTACGCTTGTTGTTGGATTTCGTACGCGGAGTCGGGAACCGGCTTCACAGGACACTGGGGCAGAGCGGCTCCTTCCGGGAGAGTACTCGCAAAATTTTGAAATAGTGCAGCAGTCTCCGCTCTGGTCAAAGTTCCTTGAGGTCGGAGCTTTCCCTGGTCGCCTTTCATTACGCCGGAAGTTACCGCCCAGTCCAAAGCTGTTTCAGCGTAGGGAGCGATTTCCCCGGCATCGGAAAACTGGTCCACCGCCCCTTTCTGGAAGGTGCAATCCACACCAAGCTTTCGCAAATAGTTGTAGAGAATGACCGCCCCATCTTGACGGGTGATGGGGGCAGTGGGCGAGAAGGTTTCCAGGGACAGGGGCTCAAAGCTGAATTCTCCCGTGCCTGTGCCGGTAGCAAGCCCCCATGTGGCCGCCCATTCCACAGAAGCGGCGTACCAGGAATCAGGCTCCACATCGGAAAAGCGGGTATTTTGATAAAGCTTGGGAGAGATGGATTCCCCATTGGCCAGAACTGTGACAAACATAGCCCGGTTCATGGGTTCTCCGGGGTGAAAGGTCGTTGAAGATGTGCCGGAAAAATAGCCGGAGTCCACTGCCCACATCACAGAGCTGTAAAACCAGTCGTCCGGGGAGACATCGGTGAACCGGCTGCTTTTCACAGGGGGTGTTTCGCCAGGAGAACTTGAGGAAACTGTAGATTGGGAAGAGGGCGGGGTGGTACACCCGAGCAATAGCAATACAGCGAAAAGAAGACAGAGAATACTGAAAAACCACTTTCGTTTCATCACACAAACCTCCTTACAGAATGGAAACCGTGTTTCCAAATGGTGATGGTCCTTCAAGAGCTCTTCATCTATAAGAATACCATAAAGGAAGAAATGGTTGCGTGAAATCTACAAAAAATATTTTGTTTTCTTTAAAATGTTATCTGGAATTATAAAGGGATGGCTTTTTGGAAGCGCTTTGAGAAATCCCGTTTGACAATCCTTTCCCGCTGTACTACACTTGTTCCAAATGACTTTCGAAAAGGAAGAGAAAGGCGGAATATTCCTATGGTATATAAAGAGATGAGCTGTCTTGCGATCCACGATATTTCCGGGGTGGGCAAGTGCTCTTTGACCGTGGCGCTTCCGGTACTTTCCTGCTGTGGAGTGGAGACTTCTGTGATGCCCACAGCGGTGTTGTCCACCCATACAGGGGGATTTACCGGTTTCACCTATCGTGACTTGACCGACGACCTGCTTCCCATGGCGGAGCATTGGAAACAGGTGGGATGCCATTTTCAGTCGCTGTACAGTGGCTTTTTGGGAAGCGCAGGACAGATCGGGCTGGTAGAGCAGATTTTCGATTGGTTCCGGGAAGAGAATACTATCATTATGGTGGACCCGGTCATGGGAGACGGGGGAAAGCTGTATCAGACCTACACCCAGGAAATGGCCGATGGAATGGGGCGCCTGTGCAGGAAAGCGGATATTGTGGTTCCCAATATGACAGAGGCCTGCCACCTGCTGGGCAGGGAGTACGATCCCGGCCCATACACCCGGGATCAGGTAGAGGAAATTTTAGAAGCGTTGTGCCAGATGGGCCCCAAGATGGCCGTACTCACAGGGGTATGGCTGAAAGCGGGCAGCCTTGGCACCGCATGTTATGATTCCCGTACAGGGCGCATGGAGCTGTTCCTTACGGACCGGATCGAGGGGTTCTACCATGGTACGGGGGATTTGTTCGCTTCGGCGCTGCTGGGGGGACTTTTAAACGGAGCCGGGTTGGAGAAGGCCTGCGAGATTGCAACGGAGTTTACGTGGCGCACCATTGAGACAACTTTTGAAAAGAGTGAGGATCATCGGTTTGGCCCGAAATTTGAAACTCACCTGCCTTGGCTGGCGGAAAAAATGGAAGCTTGTAGAAAAAGTATTGCAAACCAGTGAAATTTACGGTAAAATAATCCAAGGCTGCTTTTTTGATTTAAAGCACCAGGAAGTTAAAGCGTAAAGCGCCGGCGTTCTGAAAAGAGGCGCCGGGAAGGAAGGTTTGCGAGACCATGGAAGCAAGGTTTTTTCAAAAAGAAATCGAAACGATGAAGCGGGCCGATATTGAGGCATTGCAGCTCCGGCGGCTGCGCTGGATGGTGGATTATTGCTATCAGAACGTTCCGTTTTATCATGAGCGTTTAGGGGCGGCTGGGATCACCTCAGGGGATAAGATCAAAACGCTGTCGGATATTCAGTATATTCCCTTTACCACAAAAGACGATATCCGGGACAACTACCCTTTTGGAATGCTGGCGGTACCCATGAAAGACATCGTGCGGATACATGCTTCTTCCGGAACAACAGGCAAGCCCACAGTGGGGGCCTATACCCGGGAAGACATTGAGAACTGGTCCGATTTCGTAGCCCGGATCGTAACGGCTTCCGGGGTCACGGATCAGGATATTATTCAGATTTCCTTTGGTTATGGATTGTTCACAGGAGCGCTGGGACTCCATTTTGGCTTGGAGAAGGTGGGAGCCACAGTGATCCCAGCATCTTCGGGGAACTCGGAGAAACAGCTGATGATGATGCGGGATTTCGGCGTGACCGGCCTGGTGGCCACTCCTTCTTACGCCTTGTATTTGGGAGAACTTGTCCGGGAAAGCCCCTATCCGAAAGAGGCGTATGCCAAGCTGAAATTCGGCATTCTGGGCAGTGAAGGCTGCACCGAGGAAATGCGCCAGCGCATTGAGGAAAACCTGGGCGTTACAGTGACGGATAACTACGGCATGACCGAGCTGACCGGTCCCGGCGTGTCCGGCGAATGCCATTTGCGCTGTGGGCTGCATTTTGCCGAGGACGCGTTTTTGCCGGAGATCATCGACCAGGAGACTCTGGAGCAGAAAGCGCCGGGGGAAGTGGGCGAGCTGGTAGTTACGACCCTAACCCGGATGGGTATGCCGGTGCTGCGGTACCGGACCAAGGACATCACCCGGTTGAATTATGAGCCTTGCGCCTGTGGACGCACCCATGTGCGTATGGATAAAGTCATGGGCCGTACCGACGATATGCTGATTATCAAGGGCGTGAACGTGTTTCCCTCTCAGATCGAAAGCGTGCTGGTGGGTACGGAGAATGTGGGCCCCCATTATCAGCTGGTGGTGCGCAAGAAGAACTATCTGGATACTCTGGAAGTGAAGGTGGAGCTGGTAGATGCTTCCCTGTTGGAAAGCTTTGGAGAGCTGCAAACTCTGCAAAAGAAAATACATGACCGCCTGAAGAGCGTGTTGGGATTGGAGACGAAAGTGACCCTGGTGTCTCCCAAGAGCCTGGAACGTTTTCAGGGGAAAGCCAAACGGGTGTTGGATCTGCGGAACCAGCCCGAGGAAGAATGAGGAAGGAAGGTTCAGATGAAAGAATTATATCTGGGCAACGAAGCCGTTGCCAGAGGCCTGTACGAGGCCGGAGTCCGGGTGGTATCCGCCTATCCTGGAACTCCCAGCACGGAGATTACAGAAGCGGCGGTGAAATACCCGGAAATCTATTGCGAGTGGGCTCCCAATGAAAAGGTGGCCACGGAAACGGCTTGCGGCGCGTCCATTGGCGGAGCCCGTTCCTTCTGTGCCATGAAGCATGTGGGTCTGAACGTGGCGGCCGACCCTCTGTTCACCATGAGTTACATAGGGGTAAACGGCGGCATGGTGTTGGCGGTAGCCGATGATCCTGGCATGCATTCTTCCCAGAACGAACAGGATTCCCGGAACTATGCCCGGGCGGCGAAAGTTCCCATGCTGGAGCCTGCGGATTCTGCTGAGTGCAAGGAATTCACCAAATTGGCTTACGAGCTTTCCGAGCAGTTTGATACGCCGGTGATTCTCCGGCTGACCACCCGGATCGCCCATTCCCGCAGCATTGTGGAGACCGAAGAGCGGAAAGAACTGCCTTTGAAGGAATACAAGAAGGATCCGGCGAAAAACGTAATGCTTCCCGCCTTTGCCAAGCCCAAACACGAGAAGGTGGAAGCCCGGACGAAAACGCTGGTGGCTTACGCCGAAACCACTTCCATCAACAAAGTGGAAAACAATGGCGCCAAAGTGGGTGTGATCGCTTCCGGCGCTGTGTACCAATATGTAAAAGAGGCCATGGGGGACAGCGTAAACTATTTGAAGCTGGGCCTGGTATATCCTCTGCCTCAACAGCTGATCAAAGATTTTGCCGCGTCTTGCGAGAAGGTCTATGTGGTGGAAGAGCTGGACGATTTTATCGAGACCCATTGCAAAGCGCTGGGCGTTCCGGTGATCGGCAAAGATCTGTTCCCCCGCTGTGGCGAGTTCTCCCAGAAGCTGGTGAAAAAGCTTCTGACCGGGGAAGAGGCGGACTGTGTGTCCCTGGAAGCGGAAATCCCTGTGCGGCCGCCGGTGATGTGCTGCGGATGTCCCCACCGTGGAGTGTTCTACGCACTGAAGCGGGAAAAGGTTTATGTCAGCGGCGATATCGGCTGCTATACCTTGGGAGCTTCGGCGCCTTTGGGAGCCATGGACGCCTGCATCTGCATGGGCGCCTCTGTTTCAGCCCTGCACGGCTATAATAAGGCCCGGGGCGAGGAAGGAGAGAAAAAATCCGTGGCGGTCATTGGCGACTCCACCTTTGCCCATTCCGGCATCACCAGCCTGATCGACATTGCTTACAACCGTTCCAATTCTGTGGTGATCGTGCTGGACAACTCCATTACCGGCATGACCGGCCACCAGCAGAACCCCACTACGGGGTACAACATCAAAGGCGAACCTGCTACAGCCATCGATTTGGAAGCCTTGTGCCACGCCATAGGCGTACAGCGGGTCACCGTGGTGGACCCCTATGACTTGAAGGAAGTCACCCGGGTGCTGAAAGAGGAGCTTGCGGCGGAAGAACCTTCTGTGATCATCAGCCGCCGGCCCTGCGCCCTGTTGAAATACGTGAAGCATTCCCCGGCCCTTGCGGTGGATAAGGAGAAGTGCATTGGCTGCAAGGCCTGCTTGGGAATCGGTTGCCCGGCCATCAGCCTGCGGGGCAACAAGACGGAAATCGACCCCAACCAGTGCGTAGGGTGTGGCGTTTGTACCACATTGTGCCCCAAGGGCGCCATCGGTTAACCGGAAAACCGGAAGTAGCAACACCAAGACGGAAAAGGTGGTAACTTATGATAAAAAGTGTAATGATTGTAGGCGTAGGCGGCCAGGGTACTTTGCTTGCCAGCCGGATTTTAGGCGACGCTATGATGGCTCAGGGCTTTGACGTAAAAGTGAGCGAGGTTCATGGCATGAGCCAGCGGGGCGGTTCCGTGGTTACCTATGTGCGCTATGGGGACAAGGTGTATTCCCCTGTGATCGAAACCGGGGAAGCCGATGTGGTTTTGGCCTTTGAGCAGTTGGAAGCCGCCCGGTTCCTGCCCTATTTGAAAGTAGGTGGCGTTGTGGTCACCAGCACCCAGCGTATTGACCCCATGCCGGTGGTGACCGGGGATAAAGAATATCCTCAGGAGCTGTTGAGCGAAATGGAAGAAAAGGGCGTGAAGGTTTTGGCAGTCGATGCTTTGGCGCTGGCCGAGGAAGCTGGATCTGCGAAAGCGGTAAACGTGGTGCTTATCGGCGCTATGGCGAAACGCCTGGGCGGTGAAAAGGAAGACTGGCTCAATGCCGTAGAACGGTGTGTGCCGCCCAAGTTCCTGGAGATGAATAAGAAAGCCTTTGAATTGGGCTGGCAGGCCTGACGAGTCAAAACTGCCGGGGATTCCCGGAGAACATACAGCAGAGAAAGGAATATGGTACCCATGCCAAACTATTTTGAGCCGGAGATCGAATGCGCTTCCCGGGAGACCTTGCGTGAGATCCAGTCCCAGCGGCTGGTACAAGCGGTGAAACGCTGCTACGAAAACGTACCCTTTTACAAGAAAAAATTTGACGAGGTGGGGTTGAAGCCGGAAGATATCCGCTCCATCGACGACTTGACAAAGTTGCCCTTCACCACCAAGCAGGACCTGCGGGATACCTATCCTTTTGGCCTTGTGGCGGTTCCCCGGAAGGATCTTGCCCGGGTTCATGCCTCGTCGGGTACCACGGGCAAACAGACGGTGGTGGCCTACACCAAAAATGACTTGGACGTGTGGGCACGCAGTGCCGCTCGGGCCATCGTGGGTACTGGGGGCACAAAGGAAGATTTCGTCCATGTTTCCTATGGTTACGGCCTGTTTACAGGGGGCTTGGGACTGCACGACGGCGCGGAGAAACTGGGTGCTACCGTAATTCCTGTGTCTTCCGGAAATACCAACCGGCAGGTGCAGATTTTGCAGGACTACGGCTCAGATATTCTGTGCTGCACGCCGTCTTACGCCATGTACATCGGCGAGACTGTGCGGGACAAAGGGATCGATCCCAAGAGCTTGCGGGTACGTATCGGTATTTTTGGCGCGGAGCCCTGGACCGAGGAGATGCGCCGGGAAATCGAGAAAGCTTTGGCCATAAAGGCGTATGATATTTATGGTTTGTCGGAGATCGCCGGTCCTGGCGTTGCTTGCGAGTGTGAGGAGCAAGCAGGCATGCACGTCCAGGAAGACTTTTTCTTCCCGGAGATCATCGACCCTGTCACAGGGGAGCAGCTCCCCGACGGGGAAGAGGGCGAACTGGTGTTTACCTGTATTGGGAAAGAAGCGCTGCCTCTGCTGCGGTATCGTACCCGGGACATTTGCTCGCTCAACCACGAGACCTGCGCTTGCGGCAGAACTCTGGTGCGCATGAATAAGCCCAAGGGCCGTACCGACGATATGCTGATTATCCGCGG
Organism: Clostridiales bacterium; assembly: GCA_019416395.1. Classification (GTDB taxonomy): domain Bacteria; phylum Bacillota; class Clostridia; order Oscillospirales; family Acutalibacteraceae; genus Acutalibacter. Next base: position 2,683 of record DXXH01000067.1, on the reverse strand, counting down.
CATCAACGTGTTCCCGTCCCAGATTGAAAGCGTTCTGCTGGATTTGGGCATGGATCCCAACTACCGCATGATTGTGGACCGGAAGAACAATTTGGATACCCTGGAGGTCCAGGTGGAGATGAACGAGAGCATGTTCGCCGATACCGTCCGCAGTTTGGAGCAGGTAGAGAAGAACATTGCCGACGCGCTCCATTCCACGCTGAATATTGCCGCAAAGATCACCTTGTTGGAGCCCAAGTCCATTGAGCGTTCCGAAGGCAAGGCAAAGCGGGTAATTGACCGGCGGAATTTGGGGTAAAAATCCTGTATCGACAAATGGGATTCCCTCTGGTATAATAAAAAGAGAATAAAAGTTAAGGCCCCGTGGGGCCGGAGTTTCATGGAGAGGACGTGACTTTATGCAGATCCAGCAGCTTTCTGTATTTATTGAAAACAAGCCGGGCCGTATGGCTGAGGTGACTGAAGTGCTGGCCGAAGCCCAGATTGATATCCGGGCAATTTCCGTGGCGGACACCCGGGATTTCGGCATTTTGCGGGTGATTGTGGATAAGCCCAAAGAGGCCGTGGAAGCCTTGAAGGCCCATGGTATGACCGTGACCCTGACAAAGGTAATCGCTGTGGGCATTGACGATAAGCCTGGAGCGTTTTCCAAAGCTGTGCGGCTGCTTTCCAACGAAGGCTTTGATGTGGAGTACATGTATGCCTTCATCAGCCGTGATAAGGGGAAGGCGTTTGTCATTATCCGGGTGGACAATGGCCAGAAGGCGGCGGAAGCTCTGCATGCCAACGGGTTTGAGATCCTGACCCCGGAAGCGATCTATACCATGTAATGTAGTGATCCATAAAAGAAGGACCGGCCTGTTATAGGCTGGTCCTTTTTTTATTTTGGCACACTTTGTCTGGCCAAGCATATCCTGTAGCAAGGGACAAGGCGGGAGGAAAACGCCCGCTTCCCGAAAAACATGGAAAGGGGTAATTCACTTGGCGGACGAAATGATAGGCAAAGCCTGTGATTTATACGAAGGCCTAAGCCCGTTGCCCAAGAATCCGGTACCCGGTATGGCATATGTGCCATATCAGCAGTGGGGAGAGGAACTTCACTCAATGGAACGGGCGCTGGACGCGGGAACGCTATTTCCCATTTTAGATAAGCCCTTTTACGGCAGAAGGGGGGAGCCACGTTGAATGAAGAACGCATGATGCGCAAGCGGGTATACGCTGCCCGGTTCGCGTGCTGGGAGCTCCACCTGTTTTTAGATACGCACCCCAACAATAAAGAAGCCATGCGGAAGCTGGAAGAATATACGGCGAAAGCAGACCGGCTGAAGAAGGAATACGAGGAAAAATACGGGCCCCTGGGAGAAATGAGCCAGGAAACCAGCCGTTGGGCATGGATCAGCGATCCGTGGCCTTGGGAAAAGGAGGGGAATTGACCGATGTTTGTCTATGAAAAGCGGTTGCAGTATCCGGTGCGCATTAAGAATACCAATCCCCGCTTGGCGAAGATGATTATCAGCCAGTATGGCGGTCCCCATGGCGAAATCGGCGCGTCCCTGCGCTATTTAAGCCAGCGCTATTCCATGCCGCTCCCCGAGCTGAAAGCCATATTGACCGATATAGGTACAGAAGGGTCACAATGGCATCCGGTGGCGGGAAGGGTGAACAGGTAAAAAGTGACATTGGTAATCATCGGTGACCATTCCCTGGTGCCGTAAGTGGGGGACCAGCGGTGTTGCGAAGCCCAGTTGGTGCTTTATACTGTTTCTGAGGTTTCCTCAAGATAGGGAAGCAGGGCTTTTAAGATTTGAGCGTATCCATCGCCGTAGATGTGCATACCCTCAATGGTGTATTCTGCCTTCAAGTTTCCCTGATTGTCTGTGATTCCCTGATTGCAGTCCACAAAGGAAAGATCAAGCCGTTTCGCCATGTCTTTCACACCTTGGTTGGCTTGCGCAATGGTTTGATTGTTCCGGAACTGTAGGATTTCCTTCATGTGGGGATCCTGGGCCATGACAGGTTCGCATAGTGGGTAGTAGGCAAGCAGGGTAAGCTTGGCCTGGGGAAGGTGTTTTTGAATGGAGCCTAAGATTTCTTCATACCGTTCCAGCAGGGTTTCCAGACGGTAGGCAGCGGTATTCATGTCGTTGGTGCCGATATTGATAAAAATATGGCTGGGATTCAGCTCGTAAACACAGGTATCCAATACTTGAGCCAGTTCTTCCGTAGTAAATCCACCGATTCCCCGGTTGTAAATCGTGTAGGGAAGATTCCAGTCCAGTAAAAGCTCTTGAATGGGGAACTGTTCCATCAGGCTGGACCCAACGAACAGAATCTGCCCTGGTTTCACGAATTTGTTCAGCCGACGGTACCGTTCCACTTTCAGTTGTTTTTCCCGGCGGCCCATTTCTTCCATCATGGCTTCAAAATCCTGCTTTTTCTGTTCGTCCATTGCGCAAAACTCCTTTAAACGTCTATGTTTGTGGTGATAAAAAACAGCCAAACAGGCTGGAAGGACAGTAATTTTTACCATACTATACTATGTGTATGGAATCTTTGTCAAATGGACAAGCGGTTTCGAGGACAAAGACAATGAAGAGAAAAAGGTCATGTGATTTCTAACCGAAGAATCAAAAAGGCGTTTTATGGAGAACCGGTTGAAAGGGAACGGTCCAGGGCAAAGGAC
>DXXH01000066.1 GCA_019416395.1 Clostridiales bacterium | reverse complement strand
GGGTAAGAGGGGGTGTTGAGAAAATGTGTGGGGGTGGTGGGACGGAGCGTACGGCACAGGCCGTTTTCGTCCACCAAGGCAATTTCCGGCAGATCCCGGCTCAAAAACAGGGAAATGCCCTCGGTCATGCAGTAGGCGCCGGCGTTTTCAAAAATCAGGAGATCCTGGGGCTCCAGGGAGACGGCCGGGAGCTGCTTGACCAAAATATCGTTGATGGTGCACAGGGAACCGCAAATGTTCCAAAGCTGGGTGGGGGAACCGTCCCGGCGGGGCAGCTGTCTGACAGGCGGACACCGCATGCCCATGGACTGGCCGTAATACACCAGGTGATGAATTCCCCCATCCACGATGGCGAAATTCCCGGCTTTGTTTGATTTCACGTCCACAACCCGGGTCACGTAGGTGCCGCAACAGGCTGTTACACCCCGTCCCAGTTCCAGGGTGATTTCCCCTGAAAACCCCATGGTTTCCAGCAGGGTGGACAATTCTTGAAAATACTCCTTTTCGTCAAAACTGTCCTGGGGAAAATAGGAAACGGGCAGCCCCGGGCCAAATTCCAGTTCCTTGGCCTGGAATCCCAGACGGCTGTCCAGGTCCGCCAGAAAGCCGTCCAGTTCCTGGATTTCCCGGCGGAGCCGCTTGAGCGATGTCTTTTGGGTGCCGGAAAAATATTGGATCCCCCGCAGCTCTAAAAAGGGGTGGTGGCTGTAACGGGAGACACATTCCTGGATCTCCTGAGCGGTTAGGCCAAACTGGTTGCCGCTGGTCAGCCGAAGGAGAAGCGGGATCCGCTTTTTGGCGGCCACCGCCTCTTCCCGGAGCAGGGAAAGCTGGGACAGGGATTCCACTGTGTAGACGCAGGGGGCCCCTTGCCGGGAGATCAGTTCTTTCATCAGGGCAGGTTCCTTGTAAACCCCGGAGATCACAAATTGTTCCCTGGGAAGATCCAGTTCCTGGCAGATGCGCAGTTCTCCGGGAGAGCAGATCTCGAACCGGTCCACCAGCCCGGAAAGCTCTTTCCCGAGAAAGGGGTTGGCTTTCACAGCGTAACAGATCCCCACATTAGACGGCAGCAGGCGGCGGAGTTCCATGACCCGGTTTCGCAGCTTCCCGGCGTCAAAAAGATAGAGGGGCGTGGACCGGCCCTCTACAAGCTCCAGAAGGCGCTTATCGTTCATAGTCATCTCTCCTTTCCAACAGCTGTTGCCGGTGGATTTTCCCGTTTTTCGTCAAGGGGAACTGGTCCACCTTGTACAGGACGCTGGGAACCATATAGCTGGGCAGCAGTTCCCCCAGCTGGCGGTGAAGCTCTTTTGGGGAAAGGGCTCCGGAATAAAATCCGTAAAGCCGGTGTTTTTCCTGGTGGAACACGCAGCAGCACCGCTCCACCCCGGACAGGTTGGCGGCGGCCCGCTGGATTTCTTCCAGCTCGATCCGGTGCCCCAGGTATTTGATTTGGAAATCCTTGCGCCCGCAGAAGTACAGCTCTCCATGGTCCCCGTACCGCCCCAGGTCCCCTGTGCGGTAGATCCGCTGGGAAGATCCTGGCAGCAGGGGATTTTCCACAAATACGGCGGCGGTCTGATCCGGAGCGTGGTAATATCCCAGAGCCAAAGAGCTGCCGCCTACGCAGATTTCCCCCACGTCCCCGGGGGCGGTCACTTCCCGGCCGTCCGGATCCAGGAGAAACACCTGCCTGTGGGGGAATGCCCGGCCAATGGGGATTCCATTCCGGTAATCCCGGTCCTCTTGGAGCAGGTGGTAGGCGCAGTTGCAGGTGATCTCCGTAGGACCGTACAGGTTGGCGAATTGAGCCTGGGGCAAACAGCGTTTCCAAGCCATCAGATGCTTGTAGGGCATTTCTTCCCCGCTGAAAAGCACCCGCTTCACGTCCCGAGGCTGGCGGTATTCCAGCCCGTGGAAGGCGCTGACCAGGCACAGGGCGGATACTGCCCAAATCAGGGTGGTCACCCGGTGGTCACACAGCCAGTCCAGCAACTGTTGGGGCCGGGAAAAAAGCTCTTTGGGAAGAATGGATAAGGTGGCTCCCGTTTTCAGGCAGGAATAGATATCCTTTACGGAAACGTCAAAATCAAAGGGGGCTTGGTTTCCCAGAATATCCTCGGGGCCAATGGAAAACAGGCCGGTGAAATCTTCCATAAACTCCAAGACGGCCTGGTGGCTGACCACCACCGCCTTGGGCGTGCCCGTGGAGCCGGATGTGAACATGGCGTAAAGAGGAGCATCGCTGTTCATGGAACGCCGGAGAAATCCAGCCGCTCCTGCCGGATTTCTCCGGAAGAAAGCTCCTCAATGAGCAGCAGCGATGCGGCGGGAAAAAACTGCCGGGCCGCGTCTAAGCGGTCCCGGCTGGTGATGACCCATTCCGCCTGGAGCACGCTTTGCATTTGGCGGATTCTGACTGGGGGAAGGGACGGGTTCATCAGGGCGTAGAACCCGCCTCCATAAACGGTGGCGAAAAAAGATGTCAGCGCCGGGATTCCCTTTTCCAAAAAGACGGCTACAGGCTGGCCCAGGGCCAGGTTCTCCGGGAGAGAGGAGCCGGCCCGCTGGGAGAGTTCCAGCAGCTTGGCGAAGGTGAGGGAACCGTTTTGATCTTCAACGCCGGTCTTTTGAGGAAAAGCCGCCGCCGTGTGTTCTAAATATTCCAAAACATTTTTCATGGGGGATCCCTTTCTTTCTCCGTGGGGGGCGCTGACTCCGTTCCACGGGAAGGGGGAGTCTCGGTCAGCTGTTTTGGGCAGGGGAATCCGAGCCCTTTTCCTGGGGGAAACTGAGGGTGATCCGGAAAAGGGAGCCGGTTTGCTCTACCCAGCTGGAGCCGTGCATTTTTTCCATCATGGTTTTTACGCTGGAAAGGCCGATCCCGGTACTTTCCGTTTGATGGGCGTCCTGATCCACGGTGTTTTCAAAGGCCAGCCGTATTTGCCCGTCCTGTTCCCAGGCCCGGATTTTGACAGGCTGGTGGGGGTTGGCGTATTTGGTGATGTTGGAAACCACATTGTCGATGATCCTGCGGAGAAAGGGGCTGTGGACAGCCACCGGGCATTCTCCCAGCCGGAACTCTGTTTCACAGGAGAATCCGCACCGGGTCAAATGGAAGAGGGCTTCTTCCAAATAGGGGGTGAATACTTCCCGGGCCAGGGTGGGCCTTTCCAGCTCAATGGTGTGATCCCGGGAGGCCAGGGAATATTCCAGAATGTTTTCAGACAGCTGCTTGATCTGCTGGGCTTTGGCGTCCAGCTTGTTCAGGTAACTGTGAAACTGCTCCTCGTCCTGGTATTTGTGGTAGCGGAGAATCTCCGTGTACAGCAGCAGGGTGGTGAGGGGGGTCCGCAGGTCGTGGGACATTTGGGAAATCAAGGTCTGATTGGCGGCATAGGTCCAGGCAGTCTGTTCCTGCTGGTTCCGCAGGGTGACCCGCATGGTGTCCAGGCTTTCCGCCAGCGCCGTCAAATCGTTGTTCCCCCGCAGGGTGATGGGGCTGTTCAAATCCCCGGCTTCCATCGCCTGGATCTCCCCCCGCAGCTGCCGGATATACCGGACGATCCGCTGGCACCCCGCCAGGAAGATCAGCAGGAACATCAGGGTGCAGAACACCACGTTTCCAATGGTGGCGTAGGTGAAGTACCGGAACACATCGTCGCAGTACAGCAGCACCTCAGCGTCCCCATCGGCAAACTGGATCACATAGTAGGAAACCCAGTCATAATAGGGGACTTCCGCGTCGTTTTCTTCCAAAGCCTGGTTTCCCGGGGCATAGGAAGTAAAGACCAGCACGTTGGAACGGTAGATCTCCATAAGGATCAGGGGTTTTCCCCGGATCCAGTCCAAAATGGCCTGGGTATCGTTTACCGTGAGCTGGTTTTCTGTCACGTATTCCTGAAAGTCGGTGATCCGCCGCTCCGTGGTGCGCTGTTCAAAGTCGGAATCGATCAGGTATTTGGTCAGCAGGGAACTGGTCCCCAGCCGGATCCCAAAGAACAGCAGACAGCAGCAGGTTCCCGAGATCAGCAGCAGGAGAAAAAATTGGGCGGAGACGCTGTAGCGCTTAATTTTTCGAGCCATACACGCCCTCCCAGCCAAACCGGTAGCCCTTACCCCAAATGGTTTTGATATAGGTGGGGTTTTGGGGGTCGGTTTCCAATTTCAAGCGGAGTTTCCGGATATGGACCATGACCGTGCCGTTAGAGATGGGAAAATAAGGCTCCTGCCAGATGCTTTCGTAGATGCGCTGGGCGGAGAAGATCTGCTGGGGCTTTCGCATAAGCAGCCGCAGAATTTGGTATTCGATTTCGGTCAGGTCTTTTTCTTCCTCACCCACCCAGACCTGGTTATGATCCAGGGCGATGGTGACACCGCAGCAGGAAAGGGTGTTGTTCTCATAGGTGGTTCCCGGCTGGCCCTTTCCCTGGTAGACGCAGTACCGGCGCAGCAAAGCTTTCACTCTGGCGCTCAGCTCGGCGAAGGAAAAGGGCTTGACCAGGTAATCGTCCCCGCCAGCCGTCAGGCCGATCAGCTTGTCGGATTCCTGGGCTTTGGCGGTGAGGAACAGAATGGGAATGGTAGAAGTTTTGCGGATTTCCTCACATACCCGCAGCCCGGACATTCCAGGCATCATAATGTCCAAAATGACAAGATCGATTTGGTCGTTCATCATTTCCAGGGCTTCGCTGCCGTTGGCAGCTTCCAGAATGGAATAATTTTCCCCGGAAAGGAGAATGCGGATCCCTTCCCGGATTTCCGCCTCGTCTTCCACAATTAAAATAGTTTGCTTTTCCATAGAGATCTCTCCTTTTTCAAGAGGGTTTCAGAATGTGGAAAGGGCGCCTTGCATGGGAAACGCCTTTCGCGGGGTGCGGCAGCACAGACGGGAAAGGCGTTAGCAAAGGGGAAGGGAGAGTACCAAGAAAAGAGGAAAGAATTACTTGCCCTTGGAAGCCTTCGTGCCGTTTCCGGTTTGGCTGGCGCCCTTTTTCACGCTGGTGCTGCCCTTCTTGGCAGTGCTCTTCTTAGAGCCGCTCTTTTTGGAGTTGCTCTTTTTAGAGGCGCTCTTCTTGGAGCTGCTCTTCTTGGAGCTGCTCTTTTTGGAATTGCTCTTTTTAGAGCTGCTCTTTTTGGACGAGCTCTTCTTGCTGGAAGTATCTTTCTTACTGGACTCCGTCTTGCTGGAGGAATCGGTTTTGCTGGAAGATTCTGCCTTGCTGGAAGTATCTTTCATGCTGGACTCCGTCTTGCTAGAGGAACCGGCCTTGCTGGAAGAACCAGTCTTGCTGGAAGATTCCGTCTTGCTGCTGGATTCAGTTTTGCTGGAGGTGCTCTTCTTAGTGTCTTTGGATTGGCTTTGGCTTTGGGTGGTTTTGGGAACCGCGGTCTTGCCGGCCTTTTGGTTGCCACATCCGGTCAAAAGAGAGGTGGAAACCAACAATGCCATCAGGAGGGCTCCGATGCGTACTTTTGCGTTTTTCGAATTGGGAGTTGTCATGTAAAACACGTCCTTACCTGTTAAATTTGTCCCTGGAGAAGTGGGAATCTCCTGTTGACAGGGCCTATTGTAACAGGCGTTTCTTAAGATCCTACCCGGTAGAGAGCTTAAAAAGTCTGAAAGAATCTTAAAAAAGCTTAAGGCATTTTCCCGGAAAAACCTCTTTCTAGGGGTATTGTACCGGGGAACCTTCCCCGGGTCAAGGCAGAAACCGGGGATTAGCGGGAAATTAAGAAATTTTAAAGATATCGAAAAAGCGCCCCACAAATGTGAAGCGCAAAACAGTATCCACAGGCCATGCTGCCGGGATTTTCTGGCCCGATTCCGGGAAATTTCCGGGATCAATTGTTTTCGGGGATGGTTTCCCCAGGGGAAACCTTAGTGGAGTGGGATTCAAAGTCACCGCCCGGGGAAGACTCTGGCCTGAGCAGGTTGAAAATCTCCCGGTACTCTTCCCCAAAAACGCTTCCCCGCTGCCATAGGAAGGTGAAGTCGTGGGTGACTGCCCAGTTTCTCAAGGGGATTTCTTCCAGCAAGCCGGATTTTAACTCCCTTTGCACCACTGGCTCGTAAAAGAAAGAAATCCCCGCCCCTGCCATCACCAGCTCTTTGATCAAGTCCAAGCTGCCCAGCTCGGTCACTCGCAAAAAGTTTTCCACCGTCAGGTTCCGGCTTTCCAACACCCGTTCCAACACGTTCCGGGTACCCGAGCCAGGTTCCCGTACCAGAAGCCGCTCTCCCAGCAAGCCTTCCAGTTCCCCGGCAGGCCCGGAAAACATGTATCCCGGACATGCTACGGGAATAAACCGCTGGGTGGCATAGGTCAGGCTCTCATAGGCTTGCCGGTCGAAATTTCCTTCCACAATGGCGAAATCGATCTCCCCCTGGTCCAACAGGGAAAGCAGCTCCTGGGTGTTGGCGGTGAGCATGCGCAGTTGGACGCCGGGTTCCTCTTTGAGCAGCCGGAGCAGGGGGGCGGCCATGCTGTATTCCCCGATGGTCAAAGTGGCTCCGAAACACAGGCGGCGGTTGTCCAGGGGAAGGAGTTCCTTCAGCCGCAGAGCGTCGTGGCGCATGGTGGCGGCCGCCTGGCGGAACCGTTTGCCGCTGGGGGTGAGGGAAAGCTGCCGGTTTTCATAGTGAAACAACTTGGTGTTGTATTGTTCTTCCAGGGTGTGAATGTGCTGGGACACAGCCGGCTGGGTGATGTGGAGCAGCTCGGCGGCCCTGGTAAAATTCATGGTTTGACAGACCGTTAAAAATGTTTCCACGCGGGGATCCAGCATGTGCATCATCTCCTGCCTCTATCATAACAGAATTTTATCGAAAAATAAAGAAAGATAATTTTACACGATGAAAAAACAGGAGTATAGTAGAAAAGCAAACCAAGGATTTCCAAATGAGGGGAGAGGTTCCACATGACATTCGTAAAAAAAACTGGTCCTGGCCTGGCGCTCTGCTTTGGATTGGCCATACCCTGCTGGCTGTTGGGAAAGGCGTTTCCGGTGATCGGCGGTCCCGTGTTCGCCATTCTGTTGGGCATGGCCATCGCTTTGTTTTACAAGAAAAAGGAGAGGACCCAGGCGGGGATCGGGTTCACTTCCAAGAAGATTCTTCAATACGCGGTGATTTTATTGGGCTTTGGTCTGAACCTGTCCCAGATCGCCCAGGTGGGCGCCCAGTCCCTGCCCATTATCCTGTCCACCATTTCCACGTCCTTGATTGTCAGCTTTGTGTTGTGGAAGGTAATGAAGATTCCGGGCAATACCGCCACCCTGATCGGGGTAGGCTCTTCCATTTGCGGTGGTTCGGCCATTGCGGCTACCGCTCCGGTGGTGGAAGCGGACGATGAGGAAATCGCCCAGTCCATCTCGGTGATTTTCCTGTTCAATATTGCTGCGGCCCTGATTTTCCCCACACTGGGCGGCGTGCTGGGCCTGTCCAATGAGGGCTTTGGACTGTTCGCAGGGACGGCAGTCAACGACACTTCCTCGGTGACCGCCGCCGCCTCAGCTTGGGACGGCATGCACGCCGGGGCCAATACCCTGGACCAGGCCACCATTGTCAAGCTCACCCGCACCCTGGCCATTATCCCCATCACCCTGGTGCTGGCTCTGTGGCGCACCGCCAAAGCCAAGCGGGCAGGCGGCAGCGGGGAAAGCACCTTCTCGCTGAAAAAAGTATTCCCCTTCTTTATTCTGTTCTTTGTGCTGGCTTCCGTCATCACCACAGTGGCCACCACCCTGGGCGTGCCCAGCGGCGTGTTCCAGCCCTTCAAGGAGCTGTCCAAGTTCTTTATCATCATGGCAATGGGAGCCATCGGCCTGAATACGGACCTGGTCAAATTGGTGCGCACCGGCGGAAAGCCCATTCTGCTGGGATTCTGCTGCTGGGTTGCCATTACCGGCGTCAGCCTGGCCATGCAGCATGTGCTGGGCATCTGGTAAGCCAGGGCGTTCTCCTACCGAGAAACCTGTGAAAAAATCAACCCTCTCAAGGCAACTAGGTCCGCCAAGGTAGGCCATTGACCAAGGTGGGAAAACTGGTCCAGGCATAAAAAACCTCAGTCACTGTTTCCGCAAGTGACTGAGGTTTTTGCTGTATAAAACCGGTGGAAGCCGGTCAGTCTGTCAATACGTCTACCCATTCCACCCCGTACCGGGCGAACAGCTCCAACGCTTCCGGGGTGATTTCTTCCCCCGCTACCGCAATGGGAATGGCGGGGGGACAGCCCACGGTGGGAATACCGCACACACGCCCCAAGGTTTCCCCGGCTGGAAGCAGCTGGTGGGGGGAGAACAGCGCCTGCCGAATGGAACACACCTGCCGGCCTCTCGCCAAGGGCAGCGGAAACTCCTTTGCCGGCGGAGCGTGATTTTCCCCCAGGACTTTTTCCACCCGGTCCAGGTCTTCCTGGGAATTTTCCGGGGTAACCATCAGTACCAGAAAGTCGTGGTCGGCGTACTCGCACTCCACCTTCCCACGGCGCAGCTGTTCCGCCAGGTCGGTTCCGGTCCGCCCCTGGGGAGCCCGCAACGTCAGCCGCAGCGGGTCGCTGGGTTCCACCTGCCAGCCCGCTGCCGCCAGCTGGGTTTTGAGCCGGTCCAGCCGGGCCACCGTTTCTCCCAGCCGGGCGGGGTAGTTTTCCGCCAGATACAGGTTGCACAGGTCCAGGGAAGCCAATGTCAGATAGGAAGGGCTGGTGGAGCCAAACAGCGCCAGCGCCGTTTTGCAGTTTTCTGTCAAAGCCGCCGGAGCGGTTTTGGAAATGTGCAAATAGGCGCCGCCGGTAAGCACCGGCAAAGTCTTGTGGGCGGAGTCACAGCATAGATCTGCCCCCAGGTCCAGGGGGTGCAGGGAAGGGCTCAAAAAGTGTAAGTACGCTCCGTGAGCGTTGTCCACCGCCAGTAATGTGCCGTGGTTGTGGCACACCGCTGCCAGCTGGGCAAGCTCCCCCATGCCGCCCAGGTAATCTGGGGAAGTGAGGTATACCGCCGCCGGGGGACAGGGCAGCCGGGAAAGAGTGGCTTCCAGGTGCTCCGGGGAAATGGGGCACCCGCACAGGGAACGGGATTCTTCCGGCCAAAGCCATTCCACTTCCAAATCCAGCAAAGCGGCGGCGGACACAAAGGCCCGGTGGACGTTCCGGGCAGCCACCACCCTGGGCGGGGTGCCGGAAGGCCGGTTGGTCACGGCCAGATACAGCATGGCCCGCAGGGCGTGGCTGGAGCCTTCCGTGGAGTAGCAGGTGCGGCGGGAACCGAACAGCTCCGTGGCGTTGGCTTCGCTTTCCGCCAGGATCCCTTCCGCTTCGAAAAGGGCGTCCGCCCCTTTGATTTCCGTGATGTCCAGGGATTCACAGCCCAGGAAAGACTTGCCCTTGTGGCCGGGCATGTGGAGCCGGGAAATGCCGCTTTCTCCATAGCGCCTTACGAAATCCGCCACAGGGGTGTTCATTGGCCTGTTTCCTTGGCGGCCTTCATCATGATGGCGCACTCGATCCGTTTCCGGAACAGCTCACAGCCAGGCTCGTAAATGCCTTTGATAGAACCGGTGGCATGGAAAGCATTGGCGGCGCAGCCCCCGGAGCAATAGAGCTTGGCCCAGCAGTCGGCGCAGTCGGGACGGGCGTAGGCGTTGCAGGAGCGGAACTGTTCCCGCAGAGCCGTGTTGGTGACCCCGTTCCAAATGTCCCCCAGCTTGTAGGATTCCTCTCCCACAAACTGATGGCAGGGGTACAGGTCGCCCCAGGGAGTGACCGCCATATATTCCGTGCCGGAGCCGCAGCCGGAGATCCGTTTGTAGACGCAGGGACCCCCGGTCAAATCCAGCATGTAGTGGTAGAAGGTGATGGGTTTGCCTTCTTTTTCCCGGCGGAGCATGTCCTTTGCCAGGATCTCGTACTGATCTTTGACGATTTCCAGATCCTCTGGCGTCAAAGCGGCAGGATCGTCCGGGGCGCAGACCACCGGTTCCATGCTCAGCTCGGTAAAGCCCAGATCATCGGCCATGTGGAACAGGTCTTTGGTGAAATCCGGGTTGGCGTGGGTGAAGGTGCCCCGCATGTAGTAATTTTTGCCTCCCCGGGCAGCCACCAGCTTCTGGAACTTGGGAACGATACGGTCGTAGCTGCCGTTGCCCGCGTAGTCCACCCGGGTGCGGTCGTTGATCTCTTTCCGGCCGTCCAGGGACAGCACCACGTTGCTCATTTCCCGGTTGGTAAAGTCGATCACATCGTCGTCGATGAGCATACCGTTGGTGGTCAGGGTAAAGCGGAAGTTTTTCCCCCGCTCCTTTTCCACGCTCCGGGCGTACTCCACCAGGCGCTTCACCACGTCCCAGTTCATCAGGGGTTCCCCGCCGAAGAAATCCACTTCCAGGTTCCGACGGGTGCCGGAATGGTCCATGAGGAAATCCAGGGCCTGTTTTCCCACTTCAAAGCTCATCAAAGCCCGGTCACCGTGGTATTTCCCCTGGCTGGCGAAGCAGTAATCGCAGTTCAGATTGCATGTGTGGGCCACGTGCAGGCACAGGGCTTTCACCACATCGCCGGAACGCTCTTTGAAAGCGCCGGCCAAATCGGCGAAGGTGTCGGGGGTAAACAGTTTCCCCTGGTCTTTTAAGGTTTGAACGTCGGCAATGCAGTCCCGGATCTCCTGCTCCGTGACACCGGGCCCGTATTTTTCCAGCATGGCCGACACGATTTCTTCCGTGGTGTGGGTTTCAAACAGGGCAATGATGTCGTAGGCCACTTCGTCCACCACATGGATTCCGCCGGAGCAGGTGTCCAATACAATGTTGTAGCCGTTGAGTTGATATTGATGTACCATAAAAGTCCTCTCTGTACAGAAAAAGCGCCGCCTAAAAGAAGGCGGCGTTTTTTTATTTCTCAGCGCTTATTATTCCTCGGTATGCTCGCACTTCTGATTGGCCACGCCGCAGCTGGTCTTGCAAGCGGACTGGCAGGAAGTCTGGCACTCGCCGCAGCCGCCGTTCTTGGCGCTTTCGCACAGGTTCCGGGTCTCTAAGGTCTTAATCCTTTCCATGACGTATCTCTCCATTCTTTAATAAATAGCTCTCACGTATCAGGCCAGCGCTCTCACATAGCAGCGGCTTGCTTAACAGAAAAATTCTAGCACAAGAAACGGGGAAAGTCAAGGGCGGGCCGGGGGTGTCCCTCAGGAGATTCCCCAAGGGACAAGGGGGTGAATGACCGGCTTTTCCCCGGTTCCGGGAAAGGGGCAAAGGAGAGTGGGGAAAGTCTTAGTTGGCGGTTTCCCGAATGCGGTACCGGACGTAGGCGAATTTTGTGCTGTCCGGGGACCAGGAATTGACGTTGATGGTGCCTTGGCCGCCGAAAAGCTGTACGATGGTTTTCACGTCGCCCCCTTGGGCGGGCATGAGACGCAGCTCCACATTCTTGTGGGGCACATGCTCGTTGGGTTTTACGTCTCCTTTCCGGTAGGCCACCATGACCACCCATTTCCGGTCCGGGGACACATGGGGGAACCAGCTGTTCCAGCCTTCGTCAAAGGTCATCTGGGTCTGCTCAGAGCCGTCGGCCTTCATGCGCCATACCTGCATCAGGCCGGAGCGTACGGAGTTAAACCAAATGTATTCCCCAGCGCTGTCGTATTCCGGGCCATCGTTTAAGCCGGGGGCGTCGGTCAGGCGGGTTTCCACGCCGCCCTCCACGGGAATGGTGTACACGTCAAATTCCCCGTTCCGCTCAGCGCAATAGGCCAGGGTCTTTCCGTCCGGGGACCAGCCGTGAAGATAGCTGGGGGCCATGGGGGTAATCAGCCTGGGGACGCCGCCGGTCAGGGGGACCGTGTACACCCGGGATTTCCCATCTTCCTTTGTCCCGTGGCTGACGGCGATGGATTTGCCGTCAGCGGACAACACATGGTCGTTGTTGCAGTTGGTGACAAAATCGGTGAAAACCTCTGTGCTCTCTTTTGTGGCCAGGTCAAACCGGTAAATTTTACCGTTGCTGTTGTAGGTCAAATAGGTGCCGTCCATAGACCAGTTGGGGGCTTCGATCAGATAGTCAAATTCAGCGATGACTTCCGTTTCCCCCGTATCCATATGGTACACTTCCAAAATGGATTCATCGTCGTCACGGTACCAAGGATTGCTCTTGTCTACCATAGTAAAGAATCACTCCTGTCCAGATTATTCCGAAACTGCCCTGTCAAGGGTTCCTATCTGGGGCAATCATACCACTATAAACACGTGTTTTCAAGAGGGTAATTCCATTTATTCTATAATCCATAGAAAATCACTGAAGAAATTATGCAGAAAGCACGATTGCCAAAGGGGGCGGTTTATATTGCGGGAGATTTCAGCCGGTACCTGGAAAAATTCCCCCTGCTTATTGACATGCCGCAGGGGGAAATGGTATATATAAGCCAATAGCTGTGAACACCTGTTCACGAACCGGGGAAGTTTTCCGCCGGGCTTGTTTTGGGGGGCGGTAACCGTGAAAAAGAGAATCACCAGCAAAGAAATTGCCCGGATAGCGGGGGTATCCCGGAGCACAGTCAGCCGGGTCATCAACGGGTACGCCAATGTGCCGGAAGCCACCCGAGAAAAGGTGATGGCGGTGGTAAAGCAGTACCATTATTACCCCCAGCTTTCCGGCCAGCTGCTGACGGGAATGCGGAACCGGACCATAGGGTTGTTCTGGGTATCCAAAGCGGCTATGGCGGGGGACCCATTAAGCAGCCTGTACTTTATGCAGATCGTGGACGCAGCCACAAAGCGGGGGTATCTGGTACTTTCCTGCGTGGTGGAAAACCTGACGGAGAAAAAGAACCTGGATTACGTGCGGAAGATTTTCATGGAAGGCCGGATCGAAGCGGGGATTTTCGTGGGGACCAGCAATCACGAGCCGTTGATTGACGAGTTGGCGGAAAGCGGGGCTGTGGTGGGACTGTTCGATTTCTTTCACGAGAACGACCCCTATCCCAACCGGCTTTCGGTGAATTTCGAGGGGGATTCCGGGGAAAAGGCGGTGGAGTACCTTTACAGCCTGGGGCACAGAAAAATCGGGGTGATTGACGGGGATATGTCCCGGCTCAGCTCTGTTCACCGTCATGAATCCTTTGTTCACGGAATGGTCAAAAGGAATCTGCCTATTCAAAATAAATGGATTGCCTACGGGGGGATCACGGAAAAAACAGGGTATGCCGCCGCCAAGGAGATGCTCACCCGCTGCGGGGAAGATCTGCCCACGGCGATTTTCGCCAACAACGACACGGTGGCGTTTGGGGTGTACACTGCCTGCCAGGAATTGGGACTGAGCGTTCCTGGAGACATTTCGGTGATCGGGGTGGACGGCCATGTAAACGGCCAGCATTCTCACCCTCCCCTGACCACCATTGCCTTTGATTTTGAGAAGATGTTTACTTCCCTGGTGTACCGTGTGCTGGACACGGTGGAGCAGAAGGAAGATGTGCCCCAAAGCGAGTTCATCGCTGGGACGCTGGTGGTCCGGGAGTCCTGCCGGCCGGTGGGGGAGTCCGCTCCATAAAAGAATTCAATCGTGGAAAAGCCCCTCGGTTTCCGGGGGGGCTTTTTGTTATAGGTAAAAACGCAAAAACGCGCTCCGCAAATGGAAAGCGCGTTTTTCGCGTTATAGTGTCCGAACTAGTGGGCCATCTAGGTTGCTTTCAAAATTTTGAAATCACACGGCGTTTCTTTTAGGGGATCATTTTGATCATTTCGTAGATCTCTTTCATCGTCCAGTCCTTGTTTACAGATATTTTGGAAAGGGAGACAATGGACCCCGTTCCCTGGATACTGTCCATTTCGGCGGTCCGTTCTTGTTCCCAGGCCGCTAACTGGCTGTCTAACCGGGAAAGCTCATTTTGGGATAGCACATAGCTTAAATACTCGTAGATACTTTCCCGAAGGGATTGCATGGTCTTCACGCAGTTCCCCAGGGTTGCGGGAGCAGCCGTAGACTGAACCGTTTGTTCCCAGTCCGTTTCACAGGATTCAGCTGCCTCGGTAAATTCGTCCTGTATGTTGCCGGAATGAATGGTATAGGGGTATGTCTCTGGGTTGGGGAAATCGGAAACGGGTATGGTGAAGGAATTTGTGTCGGCAGAATAGGTCAGAACAGGGAAGTATTTCCATGCCAGATCGCAGGAGAGAGTCACTGTGGATGTGGCTTCGTCAATGATGTAGGTAAAGGGAATGACCTGGGGGATGGGAACGCTGTAAAGATTTACCCCGGTGCCGTCCTCAAAAAATTGATAGCAGTCACGGGTCTGAATGGAAAGGTCCCACGGGTGGGCCGTAAGAGCATTGCGAATCTCTTCCTCAAGGTCCGGACTGCTCTCGGGGATCCCTTTCAACTTCATGTCAAACTTCATGAATACACTGGCGGCTTCCGCCCGTGTCAGCCGCTGGGTAGGATTAAAATTGCCTTCCTCGTCGCCGCTCATCAGCCCCAGAGACCGGATGGTGTCCACAGCGGTTCTCGCCCATGAGGCCACTTTCCCCATGTCCTTGAACGAGGAGACCCCGTTGGCGGCAGGGGAGAGAGTGATATTTTCTTTCCGAATGTAGTTCCGGAGAATCACCGCGATCTGCTGGCGGGTAATGGCTGTGTTTGGCTCAAAGGTGGTGGCGCTGGTACCGGCCACGTACCCCTTGTTGTACGCCCAGTTGACAAAGTCCGTGTACCAGGCATTGGGGACGTCCTGAAAACCGGCATCGGGAGCGGAGGAAACATTGGCGCCGGCTACTTTTGAAAGGACCGTGACAAACATTCCCCGAGTCATGCTTCCGTTGGGATCAAATGTGCCATCGCCGTTGCCGGAAAAGAGGTTGTTCTCCGTGGCGTATGTGACCGCAGATTTGTACCATGCGTTGTTTGGCACATCGGTAAACCTGTTGCCAGCCGCTTGAGCAGGCAAGGAACAGGGAATAGCGCCAATGACCAAAGCTATGGATAAAGTCGCGGCGGCGATTCGTTTGCGGATAGATTTTTTCATTACACTTCATTCCTTTCCAAAGAGGGATCACAACACTCCTTTGTTT
>DXXH01000065.1 GCA_019416395.1 Clostridiales bacterium | reverse complement strand
GTGTATTCTGGATAAGGACAATTGACGAAATGTGTACTTGGTGGCGGGTAAGTGATAAAATTTTGTGAAAAAAATAATTTTTTCCTTGCATTTGCTGATAACAGCCACTATAATGGTAAAAAATTTACCAATTTACAGGGGTAAAATATTTATTTCCAAGAGGAGGTCAAATCATGTCTCGCGTATACAACTTTTCTGCCGGGCCTTCCATGCTGCCCGAAGCCGTCCTGAAACAAGCCGCTGCTGAAATGCTGGATTATCAGGGAAGCGGTCAGTCAGTGATGGAAATGTCTCACCGCTCCAAAGTGTACGATGGCATTATCAAAGAGGCCCAGCGCCTGCTGCGCGAAGTTATGGGAATCCCCGACAACTACAAGGTTCTGTTCCTTCAGGGGGGCGCTTCCTCTCAATTTGCCGCTGTCCCTATGAATTTGATGACCAAATCTGGTAAGGCCGACTATGTGCTCTCTGGTCAATTCTCCACCAAAGCGTATAAAGAAGCTGCCCGTTACGGTGACTGCAAAGTGGTGGCATCTTCAAAAGAGGATAATTTCTCCCATATTCCGGTACTGGATCCCACCCAGTTCCGCCCCGACGCCGATTATTTCCACATCTGCATGAACAACACCATTTACGGTACGGTCTGGCATGACCTGCCCGACACGGGCAGCGTGCCGCTGGTGGCGGATATTTCTTCCTGCATCTTGTCAAAGCCGATTGACGTGACCAAATTCGGACTGCTGTATGCTGGCGCTCAAAAGAATGTGGCCCCCGCTGGATTGACCATCGTCATTGTCCGGGAAGACCTGCTGGGCGAACCTATGGAATGCACCCCCACCATGTTCAATTACAAAGTGATGGCGGATAACGATTCCATGTACAATACACCGCCCTGCTGGCCGATCTACATCTGCAAGCTGGTTCTGGAGTGGATCCAAAACGAAATCGGCGGCTTGGAAGAAATGGAAAAGCGCAATGTGCGCAAAGCCCAGTTGCTGTATGATTTCCTGGATTCTTCCACCTTGTTCAAAGGCTGCGCGGAAAAGGACAGCCGGTCCATTATGAATGTGACCTTTGTCACCGGCGACAAGGATCTGGACGCCAAATTCGTCAAGGAAAGCGAAGCCGCAGGCTTTGTGAACCTGAAGGGCCACCGAAGCGTGGGCGGTATGCGGGCTTCCATTTACAACGCTATGCCTGAGGAAGGTGTCGCCAAACTGGTAGACTTCATGAAACAATTTGAGCAGGATAATCAGTGAGCGAAAGGAGTTCCAACAGCTATGTACAAAATCCTATGCCTGAATAAGATCAGTCCCGTTGGGACCAAGCGTTTCGGGGAAGCCTACACCTTTTCTCCGGAAATGGAAAATCCCGAAGGAATTCTGGTGCGTTCCGCTTCCATGCACGATATGGAGTTCGGGAAAACTCTGCTAGCCATCGCCCGGGCGGGCGCCGGAGTAAACAACATACCTGTTGAGAAGTGTTTGGAACAGGGAATTGTGGTGTTCAACACTCCCGGAGCCAACGCCAACGCTGTAAAAGAATTAGTTCTCGCCTCTTTGTTTCTCACGTCCCGGAAAATCGGCCCGGCCATGGACTGGGTCAAAACCCTGAAGGGCCAAGGCGACCAGGTGGAAAAACTCATTGAGAAAGGCAAGAGCGCTTTCGCCGGTCCGGAAATTCAAGGAAAAACCTTGGGTGTTGTGGGTTTAGGCGCTATCGGCATTCTGGTGGCCAACGCCGCCAGCCAGCTGGGAATGGAAGTCTATGGCTACGATCCCTTCCTATCGGTAGAGCACGCATGGCACTTGTCCAGTGCGGTACACCGTTCCCTGACCTTGGAAGAGCTTTACTCCCACTCCGATTACATCACGCTGCA
Organism: Clostridiales bacterium; assembly: GCA_019416395.1. GTDB lineage: Bacteria > Bacillota > Clostridia > Oscillospirales > Acutalibacteraceae > Acutalibacter. Next base: position 13,220 of record DXXH01000065.1, on the reverse strand, counting down.
CCTGCCCTTCACAAAGGAAAACAAGGGCATGATCAACAGCGACTCCATCGCTAAAATGAAAGACGGTGTACGGATTTTGAACTTTGCTCGGGGTGGCCTTGTGGACTCCCCTGCTTTGCTCAACGCCTTGGAAACCGGAAAGGTGTCCTCTTACGCCACGGATTTTCCTGACGACAGCATGATCGGCGTAGAAGGCGTAGTGGCGATTCCCCATTTGGGCGCCTCCACCCCCGAAAGCGAAGACAACTGCGCCTGCATGGCGGTGGATCAAATCAAAGATTATCTGGAAAACGGCAATATTTTGAATTCGGTGAATATGCCTTCCATTTCCATGGCACGCGAGCCCGGCACCCACCGTATTTGCCTGATCCACAAAAACGTTCCCAATACTATCGCCACCTTTGCCGCCACTTGTGGCGAGTCAGGGCTTAACATTGAAAACATGCAGAGCAAATCCCGCGGAGAATACGCCTATACCATTTTGGACGTATCGGGAGAAATTTCCCCCACAGCAATCAACTCTCTCCAGGCACTGGAACCCATTGTAAAAGTGCGGGTCATTCAATAAGAATATCTGTTTACCCAGCGATTGAGGGAGCCTTTCCAGAAGAAAGGCTCCCTTTGTTGTCCAAACAAGATGCTCCTCGCAGGAATTTCAAACACACACTGCACGCCTTATTTTCTTACCAATCCTACCGCATAAAAAACACAGGGTCAGCCGTCTTTTGAACGACCAACCCTGTGCTTTTATTTTTGAAAAAGTAGGATACTGATTTTATTGCTGGGGATACCCGTCGGTGGGGCCGCCAGGCTGCTGCGGGGTATTATTGTTATAAGGCGGCATATTCCCATACATAGGCTGTACCGGCGGGAACAGCAGCATGGTCATACGGGTCCTGTACCCTCCCAGAACCAAAGACATGATAATCATGCTTGCGGCACCGACCAGGGAACCAATTCCAGCTATTGGGCTGGTAATCAATGCGATCACGCCGCCCAGAGCTGTCAAGATCCCCATCACCATCAAATATCCAGTGAGGAAGTGGGGAATCCGGTTATCTGCTACGCCTTGGATAGCGGAAGTCTTAATGCGGTTGATCACTTTGATCATGCACACATAGAATACGATCACCAGGGCGATAACCGCCAAAAACAGCACTGTAAATACGCCCAACACCACCTGAACGACTGCAATGGCGGAAGCATCTCCGTAACCACCATAATAAGAACCGCCGGCCAGAGAACCAACAGCAACAATCACAGCCACTAAACAAATCGCTATGATGGCTGCCGCCAAACAAACCATAACCAAACCGATATAAGCAATTACTTTGCAGATGGTCAGCCCAACCGTAGACACATTGCCGCTTTGGGTATTGCGGCAGCTGGAATAAAACAGCCACATACCCAGTGCAATCAAAATAGTGGGAATAGCGGACAGAACAGCGCCTACAACGGAACTGCTCTCCAAAGCGTTCATCATGGGATAAAACACATCGGGATTCAAGCCGAAATTTGCGCCGTAATAGTACATCTCATAGTAAATTTGTTCCATCATGCTGCTGGCGGAAAACGTTGCCAACAGCGAACACAAAATGCCCACAGAATAAAGCACTGCCACCGCCAAAAATTTTGACGAGGAACCTACCGTTTTAATCACATTGACAGCCGGGTTGGAAGACAAAACCGGCGCCCCACACGGACACTGGGTCCCATCGGGGATTGTCCTACCACATTTTGGACAAATCATAAATTTCCCTCCAAGCATAAATAATCTGGCGTTCTGGGCGAAAAGGGATCTTCCCCTTCCACTCTACACGTCCGCTTGCCCTTATATTACAGGAAAGACCGGGAAAAAGCAACGCAAAATCCCAAATCATGATTATTTTTTCATTTCCCTTCAAAAGGTGGACTTTTTATGCCAAAAATGATATATTATGTAAAGCACTTTCAAAAATGAGGAGGATTTGTATGAAAAAGAGCAGAAAACGTTTCTTTTCCCTAGCACTATGCCTGACACTGCTTTGCGCCGTTCTGCCTCTCCAGGCACAGGCTGCCCAGTTCAGCGATGTGCCTTCAGGCGCCTGGTACAGTCAAGCAGTAAACGCTTTGGCAGATCAAGGGATTCTCTCCGGTACGGGAAGCAACACGTTCTCTCCCAACGCAACCTTGACCCGTGGGCAGTTTGTCACTATGCTTGCCAAATCGGCGCTGCCTGCCAGCGTTCTCCAGCAATACGCGTTTCAAGGAGCTTTCAAGGACGTTCCTTCTTCCTATTGGGCCAACCAGTACATCAACTGGGCTGTGGAAACAAACGTGGTCAACGGCTATGAAAACAACACGTTCCGTCCCAACCAAGCGGTTACCCGCCAGGAAATGGCGGTAATGGTGCGGAATTTTGCCCAAAGCTGCGGCAAAAAATTCCCGTCGATCAATAGCTCTGTAACATTTCGTGACCAAGGACAAATCGCATCTTGGGCTACAACCGCTGTCAAGCTCTGTCAGCAAGCCAACATCATCAACGGTGACGCTGACACAGGCCGGTTCCGTCCCAACGATCGGGCCAGCCGTGCGGAAGCTGCTTCCATTTGCTATAAATATTTGCAAAACTGCAAAACCGACTGCTATACCATCGTTCAAAGGCGGGTCAACAACGTGGCGGTCCGCGCTGTAATCTTCTCCCCCCACAATTATTCCGCTGGGCTGGTATTAGGCCAGAACATGGTGGACGGCGGCGAAAGCGTCACAAGTCTGGTCAACCGTACAGGTGCTACCATTGCCGTCAACGGTGCTTTCTTCAACATGAACAACTATACCCCTCTGGGTACTTTGATCAGCGATGGCCGTGTACTGACAGTGGACAACCTGTACGCTCCTGAAAAGGCCGCTCTTGTAGCTTCTCCCTCGGGCGATTTTTCCGTGGAGAGCTTTGAAACCCTTTTCACCACCACTCTGTTGGGAGAAGACGGGAAGGAAATCGCCTCTTTCGAAAACGTAATTGTAAATAAGTGGCCCAGCAACAACACCGACGCTTCCCGGTTACTTATGACCCGGGACTGGGGCCAAACACTAAATTTCTCCACCCGTGACGCTGTGGTGGTGGACGCCAATGGCACGATCACTGCCGTTTATCAGTACGCCAGCGGCAATGTGAATATTCCCGAAGGCGGATTCGTTCTCTGCCAAAAAGCCCGCCGGCAATACGAAGGAAATTTCTTCGACTCCTGCAAAGTGGGCATGACCATCAACGTTTCTCAGGTTTATCGGGATATTTCTGGAAAAGAACTGTCTTTTAATCCGGAACTCTCCATAGGCGCTGGTCCCAGGATTGTAAAAGACGGAAAAGTGTATGGCGGTTATTCCACCTATGAATCGGAAGGCTTCAGTTACAGCCTCACCTCTGGAAACGCCGTGCGTATCTGCGTGGGAATCCGGAAGAATGGAGATCTTGTCATTTTGGAAGCAAACACAAGCGTACCTAAGCTTTCCCAGATTATGGTGGCTCTTGGCTGTCAAGACGCTGTCAACCTAGACGGCGGCGGCTCCGCCAACATCTATGTGGACGGTTATTGGCTCTATGGACCTCAAAGCCGGCTGCTCAACAATGTGCTTTACTTCACCCGCTAGACCTTCATTCCCTATCCTATCCCAATTTTCACAGAAAAAGGCCGCCTCTCTTCCCAGTGGAAGGAGACGGCCTTTTTCCTATCGGTCAATGATATACAGCTACAATTTCCAGGTCTTTATCCAGCACAACCAAATCCGCTCTCTTTCCGGGCGCAATGCTGCCGATCTCCTCGTCCAGGCCAATGGCCCTGGCAGGAATCAGCGTGGCGGATTTAACCGCCTGAGGCATTGGGATTCCAAAAGATACCAGATTTTTGATCTCCTGATGCAGGTTGGTCACCGAGCCGGCTATGGTACCATCGGCCAGGGTAGCTTTTCCGCCACGCACCGTAACCATCTGGCCGCCCAAATCAAATTCCTCGCCTTCTGCCATGCCGTTAGCGCGCATAGAATCGCTAACTATCACCGCACGGTCGCCCAGCACTCGGAACGCCGTACGCAGTACCGCCGGATGAATGTGGAACCCATCGCAAATCAATTCTCCCCGGACTCGATCATCGTCAAACACGGCGCCCACCACACCAGGACGGCGATGATGAAGACCATTCATGGCATTAAACAAGTGGGTGGCATGGGTAACACCCTTGTCAAACGCCATCTTTGCCTGGTCATAATCCGCCGTGGTATGAGCGATCGAAACCGTACAAAGCTCCTTGGCTTTCTCCACAAACTCATACCCGCCAGGTTGTTCCGTTGCCACGTCTACCAGCCGGACAATCCCGCCGCTTAAATCGTAGAAGTAACGGAACAGCTCCCAATCTGGAGAAAGGATATCCTCTTCCTTTTGGGCGCCCTTTCGCTCTTTGGCGATGAAGGGTCCTTCCATGTTGACTCCTACCACCCGGGCGCCATCTTCAACGGGGTGATCCATCACGTCTTTCGCAGCAAGCAAAGCCCTTTCGATGACTTCCTTGCCCGTAGTCATTGTGGTGGGGCAGAAGGAAGTCACACCATGCTGTAACAGAAACTTCGACATGGTTTCAATGGCTTCCCGTGTTCCGTCACAGGTGTCCGCTCCTGCGCATCCGTGAATATGCACGTCCACAAAGCCTGGGACCACTGTGTAGCCCTCTTCACAATCCACAGCTAAATCCTCTTCCTTGCGGGGCAAATTCTTCCCCACTCGGAGGATTTTTCCATCTTGGATTTCAATGTCCCCTTGCACTACGTGAAACTCTTCGTCCAAATAATTTGCGTGGATCAACAACATTTGCGACATCCTCCCTTTTTCCCACTGGAAAATTTTTAAAACAAAGTGTTTAGCAGAATCAAAAGGGTCACTCCTGGGATCCCTAAACAACCGGCTGCCCCCAGGCTAAGCCGATTGACGGGAAGCGTCACCCCGGTGTATGCCCCACACAGATTGACCAGTGCCAGAGCCGCCAACCCCAGCACCGCCGACAATAAAAACCCTTTCACGAGAAACCCTCCTGTTTGTCCAGATGGTAATCTTTATGAAAGGGGATTGCCCTTTATGCGGGTATGGGGGATTTAAGGTTCCTGAGGCATAAAGTCGATCCGGCCCGTAGCCACATCCGCCGCAGCCACGATAATGCCGATCTCCTCGCCCATCATCAGCACCCGGCCAGAACGCAGGTCACGATGGGATACTTCCCCGTCATACTCAAACTCGCAATTCTCAAAATCATTCAAGCTCACAAAGCCTTCCGCGTTGTTCTCCAGCTTGACAAAAATCCCCTTGGGTGTCACGCCACTGATAATGCCCATATGGCGCTCCCCAAGATGAGCTTTCATATATTCCGCCATATAACAATCCTCGGCGGAACGCTCCCCGTTCACCGCTCTCACTTCGTTTTTCGAGGACTCTGCTGCCGACAAGGTGGCAAATTCCCCATAACGCCGTTTTATGGTGGTTTGATCCACCCCGGCAACCAGGTCGCTTAAAATCCGATGAATGGAAGTGTCCGGATAACGGCGGATGGGAGATGTGAAATGGCTGTACTCCCCCAGCGCCAAGCCAAAATGTCCGATTTCCCGGTCTGAATAGTGGGCCTTCTCCATGGTGCGCAACACCCGCTGGTTTACCAGCGAAGCTCTGGGCGTATCCTTGACACGGTCCAGAATCGCTGCAAAATCCTTTGTGGAAGGCTTTCCTTTCCGCAGCTCACGGCAAGGAATCCCCAAACGCTCCAGCAATTCCGCCAACTCGTCCACCCGGTCGGGCTGGGGCCGCTCATGCACCCGGTACAGGAATGGAATCTCCGCCTTCAAGGCTGCCTTGGCTGCCGCAATGTTAGCAGCGATCATCATTTGCTCGATCAGCTGTTCCGATTCCCCTGTAGTTCTGGGCAGCAGCTCCACGCACACGCCGTTTTCATCCAACACGAATTTTGTCTCGTCGCTGGAAAGGTCCATATTGCCCCGGGCTTCCGCCGCCCGCTCAAAAACTCCTGCCAATTCTTTGGCCGCCATCAGGCTGTCCATCACGGGAGCGTATTTGTCCAAAAGTTCCTGGGACGCCGTCCCTGCCAGGATTTCGTTCACCTCGGAATACACGCCCCGGACTTTGGAATTGATTACGGCCTTGTGGAACTGATAGTCCACCATCTTGCCTTCCTTGTCAAACTCCATCAACGCGGAAAAAGTCAACTTCTCCGTCCCAGCGTTCAAGGAGCAAACACCGTTGGAAAGAGCTTCCGGCAGCATGGGAATGACCCGGTCGGCAAAATATACCGATGTGCCTCGCTGGAACGCTTCGTTATCGATGGCGCTTTTCGCCTTTACATAGTGGGACACGTCTGCAATGTGAACTCCCAGCTTGTAGCCGTTCTCGGTTTTCTTAACGGATATGGCGTCGTCCAAGTCTTTGGCATCCGCGCTGTCAATGGTGAAAATGGGCTCATCCCGCAAGTCCAGACGGCTGTCGATATCTTCTTGCATAACAGTCATCTGAGCGATTTTTTCCGCTTCCGCCATGACTTCCGCCGGGAACTCTGTGGGAATCCCGCAACGTACAATAATGGCATCTGCACAGACCCGGGCCCGCTCCCCAGTGCCAAACACCCCTTTGATCTCAACCTGGGTCCAATCACCCCGGACGTCTGTTTTAGGCTCTATCTGAACCTTGTCCCCGTCTTTTGCCCCGTTCAATCCGTTTACAACTGTCAAATCATACCGCAATGCGCCGTCAGGTGTAACGTGGGAACCCAGCTCGTCGATGTGAAGGGTGCCTGTCATGGGCTTTTCCTGGTGGGACACAATCCGCTTTACCCGGCCGCTGGGGCCTTTATCCCGCTTCTGCAAATCGGTCAGGATCACCTGGTCTCCCAGAAAAGCGCCTTTCAGCCCGCTTCCGGGAACAAAGATATCCTCGCCCCCCAGCTTTGGCCTTGCAAAGCCAAACCGCTCGGAAAGGGAGACAATCTCCGCTTCAATATCGCCCCCACGAGGGACCAATTTTACCCAGTGATCCTTATCCACCTGGATTTCGCCCTTATCCTTCAGGGAATGAAGGGCATCGTAAAAGGCGTCCTTGTCGTGCATACCGGCTTCCCGCATCAAAGACCGGGAAGGCACCCCGTCGCCACCGCAACGCTTTAAAGCCGCCACGATCACCTTTTCCTCCAGGGTACTGGCGGAGCTGGGAAGCTCATAGGCTTCTGTAGGACCAAAGGTGCGTTTTCCAAACCCGCCACGCCGGTTTCCTGCTCCCCGGCCGCTATTGTTTCGATTTCCACTAAAATTTCCTCTTCTTCTCTCCATACACACACTCTTTCTTTCCCGGGGCCAAGCCCCGCTTTCACTGCAATCCGTTTACCAATTCCTTGTAATGTCTCCCGCGCACCTCAAAATTCGGGTACAGGTCAAACGCCGCAGAAGCCGGTGACAGGGAGACAATGTCCCCCGGCTGGGCATGGGCTTGGGCAGCGGCCACCGCTTGCTCCATGGTTTCCACACGGAGAATCTCCGGAGAGCCTTCCTGATAATTCTCCGCCCCACGTACTGCGTCCTCGATCTTCTGGGCGGTAGCACCCAACAGGATCAAGGTCTTCACTTTATCACAAACCACCGGGCCCAAAGGCTCGAAGGGGATGTGCTTATCATATCCCCCAGCGATCATCAGAATCTTCTGAGGGAACAGGGACAACGTCCCGGAAATCACCCGGGTGGGAGAAGTGGCAATGGAATCGTTGTAATAGCGCACCCCATGCAGTTCCCGGACGAATTCCGCCCGATGCTCCACCCCGTTAAAGTTGGCGGCTACTTCCCGGATCACAGCAGGTTCCACATCGCCCCACACCGCGGCTATAGCTGCCATATAATTCTCCACATTGTGCCAGCCGGGGATCTTGATCTGGGACAAAGGCATCAAGGCTTCCCCATTGACGTAGATCTGCTCTCCGTCGCACCACACGCCACGGTCCACAGCCCCGCCTCGCCGGAACCACCAGCAGTCGCCCCGGACTTCCGGCCCGAATGACGCAGTAATCTCATTTCCGGCGTTTAACACTGTACGGGAAAAGGCATTTTGATGCAGGAAGATATTCTTCTTGGCATCAATATACTCCTGCATATCCTTGTGGATATCCAAGTGGTTGGGCGACAAATTGGTGATGACCGCCACATCGGGACTCTCCCCCATGGAAATCAACTGAAAACTGGACAACTCCACCACTGCGCAGTCTTCCGGCTGAATGGATTCGATCTCCGGCAGCAAAGGCCGTCCAATATTCCCCCCCAGGTGAACCGTTTTTCCCTGGGCTTTCAAAAATTCCGCGATGATCGAAGTGGTAGTGGTTTTCCCGTCACTGCCTGTAACTGCGTAAATCTTGCAGGGGCAAAGCTCAAAAAACACTTCCATCTCGCTGGTGACCACCGCGCCCCTCTTCCGGGCAGATTCCAGCTCAGGAAGGTGATACCGCATTCCCGGAGTGCGGAAAATGATCTCTTCGTCTAAATTCCGGAGATAGTCTTCCCCTAGAATCAGCTTGACTCCTAGCTGCTCCAAGGTCCGCCCGTTTTCTCCCAATTCCTCAAAGGCCCGCTTATCCCGTGCGGAGACAATGGCCCCCTTCTCCTGAAACATCTTCATCAAGGGCATGTGGCTGCGGCCTATCCCGCAGAATGTGACGGTCTTCCCGGCCAAATTTTCAAAAAACTGCTCTCGGTTCACGTTCTCCACTTCCAATCTTTAATTTGCGCTTTCATCAGGCAGGCCACTTCCGCCTGTCAGGGATTTGTCATCGGCATAGCTGCTGTACAAATGATAGTAAATGCCCCGTTTGGCCATCAGCTCCTCATGGGTACCTTTTTCCTCAATCCCATTGTGGGTGAGCACCAAGATCACCGTGGCGTTTTTGATGGTGGTCAAACGGTGGGCAATGGTAAATGTGGTGCGTCCCTTGGCAAGCTTCTCCAAGGACTCCTGAACAATCTTCTCGCTTTCATTATCCAACGCGCTGGTAGCTTCGTCCAGAATCATAATGGGCGGATTCTTCAAAAAGGCCCGGGCAATGCTGATACGCTGCTTCTGGCCGCCGGAAAGCTTCACGCCCCGCTCCCCTACATGGGTATCATACCCATCGGAAAGCTCCATAATGAATTCGTGGGCCCCGGCCTGCTTGGCGGCCTGGACCACCTCTTCCCGGCTCGCCCCAGGCTTGCCATACTGGATATTCTCAAACACTGTGCCGGAAAACAGGTACACGTCCTGCTGCACAAATCCAATTTGAGAACGCAGCGACCGCAAAGTCACATTCCGAATATCTTCGCCATCGATGCGGATACGCCCTTCGTCCACGTCGTAGAACCGGGGGATCAAATTGCACAGGGTAGTTTTCCCACCCCCGGACGGCCCTACCAGCGCCACGTTTTCCCCGGCCTTTACGTCCAGGTTGATATGGGAAAGCACTTGCTTTCCGTCATCGGCATAAGAAAAGCTCACGTTTTCAAAGCTCACGTCGCCCCGCTTGATATCCAAGGGCTTCGAACCAGGCTCATCGAAAATATCCACGTCCGCGTCCATCACCTGGAAAAAGCGCTCCACACCGGTCATTCCCTGCTGGAACTGCTCGGCAAACTGCACCAGCCGCCGGATAGAGGTGATCAGCGTGCTTACGTAAAGCATATAGGCTACCAGATCGGCAGGCTTGATTTGCCCGTTGATCATAAACAGCGCACCAGCTACCAAAACCAACAGGTTCATCAACCCATCGAACAAACGGTTGGAAGCCTCAAAACCGCCCATATAGAAATACCGGTGACGCTTCACGTTGTAGAACACCTGATTGCCTTGCTCGAACTTCTCCTTTTCCAAGTCCTCATTGGCGAAGGATTTCACCACCCGGACGCCCAAAAGGCTGTCTTCCACCTGGGCATTGATCTCCCCCAGCTGGACACGCTGCCGGCGGAACTGCTCTTTCATCTTATTGTTGAAGTAGATAGCCGCCAAGATGATAAAGGGCACCACGGTAAACATAATCAGGGTCAGCCACACATTGATCCCACAGAGGATCACAAAGGAACCCACGATCTTGATCGCTGCTATGAAAAATTCCTCTGGGCAGTGATGGGCAAATTCCGTCACGTCAAACAAATCCGTGGTGATCCGGGTCATGATCTGTCCCACTTTGGTGTTGTCAAAATAGTGGAAGGACAGCTTCTGCAAATGGTCAAACATGGCGGAACGCATATCTGTCTCGATTTTCGTACCCATAATATGGCCGATGGACGCCATAAAGAAATTGGCCGCCGCATCCACCAAGCGCAAAAACAGGTAGAGCGCGCCGATTTTCACGATCACCTCTACCGTCAAAGATGCCAGGTCGTTGATTCCAGCATTGGTCACGTACCGCACCAGCATGGGGAGTACCAGCTCGCACACAGTTGTCAGTGCAGCGCAGAACAAATCGAAAAGCAAAACGCCTGTATATTTCTTAAAATAAGGAATAAACCGGCGGATCAATCCTTTAGAATGTTTCCTTTGCGTGTGTTCCACAATTCCACCTCATATCTTTCCAGAAATACCCTACCCTGCATTATGCCACAAACCGCTTCCAGAATCAAGCCCCAGCCCTTTGGAAACCCCTTGGGGAATTCTCCTTTCCTCTCTGACGTGGCCTTGCAAATAACCTGCCGGGGCATTATAATCGTGAGAGAAAGGAGGACGTCTTTTGAACATTGTAGTTTTGGACGGAGGAACAACCAACCCAGGGGATCTTTCCTGGGAACCGTTGGAACAATTGGGACAATTGACTGTCTATGAAGAAACACCCCCTGATTTGGTGGAAAAGCGCCTGCAAAACGCCCAGGCGGCCATTCTGAACAGGATTTTCCTGGGGAAAGATTTATTCTCCAAACTGCCGGAACTCCGCTATGTTGGAACACTGGCTACCGGATACAACACCATCGACACTCACGCCGCAAGGGAATCTGGGATTACGGTCTGCAATGTTCCCCACTACTGCGAGGACGCAGTAGCCCAGCACGCGCTTTCCCTGTTGCTGTGCCTGTGCAATAAGGTCCAGCGGTTCAGCGACATGACCCGGTCCGGCCACTGGACAGAAGCTGTGCAAGAAAGCCACGGTTTCCTGATTCCGGTGGAGCTTGCCGGGAAAAAGCTGGGAATCTTGGGATATGGCAGCATCGGCCAAAAGATGGCCTGTCTGGGAAAAGCTCTGGGAATGGAAATCCTGCTTTACAGCCGGACACAAAAATCCGCCCCGGAAAGTGATCGCTGGGTGGATTTGGAAACTCTGTTCCGGGAAAGCGATGTGGTGTCCCTGCACTGCCCTCTTACCCCAGAAACCCGTGGGCTGGTAGGAGAGCACCTGTTATCCCTCATGAAGCCCACCGCCTATCTGATCAACACTTCCCGGGGAGCGGTGATTGAGGAAACTGCCCTGGCAGCGGCCCTAAACCAGGGAATCCTGGCAGGCGCGGCAATCGATGTGCTTACGCAAGAACCCCCTGCAGCGGATCACCCTTTACTCAAAGCCAAAAACTGTCTGATTACCCCCCACGTAGCCTGGGCTACCCGGGAAGCCCGGGCCAGGCTGATTAAAATGGTGGCGGAAAATCTTCAGAGGTTCCAAGAGGGACATCCCCAGAACGTAGTGAGTTAAAACAGGATCTTTCTTAGCGCTCAGGCAGAAAGTTTCTTTATGCTCGAAAAGAATATCACATTCCAAACCCGGTTTTGAAAACCAAAAATGATTCTCTTTATAGAAAGGAACGATGGGATTATGAACGACTTCAGCTTTCAGGCACCCACGAAAATTGTGTTCGGAAAAGGCGTGGAAAACCAGGTCGGGCAACTGTGCAAAGAACAAGGGGCCACAAAAGTACTGGTTCACTTTGGCGGACAAAGCGCCAAAAAAAGCGGTTTACTGGACCGTGTCTGCGCTTCCCTGGAAGAGGCGGAAATTCCTTATGTGACCTTGGGGGGCGTGGTGCCCAATCCCCGCCTGTCCCTGGTCTACGAGGGCATTGAGCTGTGCAAAAAAGAAGGGGTGGATTTTCTGCTTCCGGTCGGGGGCGGCAGTGTGATCGACTCCGCAAAAGCTATTGGGTATGGCTTGGCCAATGACTTTGACGTATGGGATCTGTACGACCACAAACATACGGCTACCGGCTGCGCTCCCATTGGAGCTGTGTTGACCATCGCCGCTGCTGGCAGTGAGATGAGCGATTCTAGCGTGATCACCAAAGAGGAAGGGGGAATCAAACGGGGCTATAATAGCGATTACTGCCGCTGCAAATTCGCAGTGATGAACCCGGAGCTTACCTATACCCTTCCCCCCTACCAGACAGCCTGTGGAGCCGCTGACATTATGATGCATGTCATGGAGCGCTACTTTGTGAAAGAGGACACCATGGATCTGACCGACAGCATGTCCGAGGCGTTGATCCGCACGGTGATCAAAAACGCGGAAATCCTTTTGAAAGACCCGGAAAACTACAAAGCGCGGGCAGAAATCATGTGGGCAAGCAGCCTGGCACACAATGGTCTGATGAACTGCGGCGGCCCCAAGGGCGACTGGGCTTGCCACCAGCTGGAACACGAACTGGGCGGCATGTTTGACGTGGCACACGGCGCCGGACTGGCTGCTGTATGGGGCAGCTGGGCCCGGTACGTCTACCAGGACAAGCCCCAACGCTTCGCCCAGTTTGCCCATGAGATTTTCGGCATTCCCTGCCAAGGGGATCCCAAGGAAACCGCGCTGAAAGGCATCGAAGCCATGGAAAACTTCTATCGTTCCATCGGCATGCCGGTAAGTGTTCACGAATTGGGCTACGACCTGACCGAAGAGCAAATCGCGACCCTGGCGGAAAAGTGCTGCTTTGGCGGCCGCACGATCGGACTGTTCCGGATTCTCCGCCAGGAAGACATTCGGGAAATCTACCGCATGGCAAAAGGCTAACTTACTCCCCAGCCCCAAAACGGGATTTCTGAAAAAACACATAAATTGATAAGTATTCTCACTCTGTTTCACAGCATTTTGACACAAAAAGGAACAGGACCGGAAATCCGGTCCTGTTCCTTCTTTTGGGGAGGAGTTGTATTGAAAAGTGCGGCTCTCAGCCGCTAGGCTTGTACTCTTGATTACGCTTATATTATAGCCACAGCCCCG
>DXXH01000064.1:14833-15115 GCA_019416395.1 Clostridiales bacterium | reverse complement strand
TTATAATCCATGAACGCAATGGAAATACCGAACATGGGCAAATAGCGAAACAAAAGGAAATATGCAATTCCTGGAATCGCCATAATGTAAAGCAACCGGTCTTTACGAAACGATGACCAGAAAGACGGCTGTACCGCCACCCCCTTATGGTCCTTTGATGTCAATGCACGCAACCGCCACTCCTCCTTTTTTGTTGTTATACACCGGTGTGCGGAACAAGAATCTCTACTTGCAGTCTAGCGGATTTCACAAGGAATGCGCAAGTTTTAATTTTTATAATTT